>CAMNDS010000008.1 GCA_946535695.1 uncultured Clostridia bacterium
ACACCTTGGGCACCTACACTAGTATCTCCTTTCGGACCTCGTTCCCCAGTTACCCCCTGCGGCCCTTGTAAACCAGTAATTACCTGATTTGTATTTTTTCCGTTGACAAACCAATAACTTTTATCTCCGACAGTAACAACGTATGGTATATTTGTTCTATAATTTTTAAAATTACTTAATTGATTTTTAATATCTAAACTATTCGCAGTTACAGTTTCTAATATATCATTCATTTTAATTTGCGATTCTGCGAAAGAACTCATAGCTTTCGCGAATTCGGGATAATTAGAACTATTATCTACGGTAATTTCTTTTATAACAGTCGCGTTGGGTGTAGCTGCGAATCTAGTTGCAATCCGTAAACCATAACTGGTACCTGCCCCGTATATATCTTCATTACCTACGAATTTCGTCACTTCATTAGTTACAGTACCGTCTTCATTAATGATACCCGTAATATACAATCCGAGAGGTATATCTTTAGAGGTAACTATTTCACCCAAATCGCTTTTCGAAATAATATTATATAGAACAACTATAGTATTAAATGTAAATTTGTTATCAAGTTGCTCTTCTTCTTCTAAATCACCACCATCGTCTTTATAAAAAGAAATTGCTTCGTTAATTTGATATTTGGTATCCAATGGAACACTTATATCTAAGAGGCCGGTAAATCCCTCATCTTCCCGCCCGTATCCCATAATATAACCTTTATCATAATCGATCGTTTCTATTTCACTATTACGTTTTAATTGATAATGAGTTAAATGCGCATCGTTTGGAACGTAACAATATATCTCATTATATCCGATACCATCCTCTTCTGTATAGCTTTGCAAATTAATCCAGTCTCGATAAACTATTTCTTTCGCATATTTCAAACCAGTATTTTCTCCGGTAATAGCATCTGACGTATAATCTTCATAAGTTAATAAATAATCATTAAATACATTCCAAAAAATTGTTCTACTTAACTCCGGAGTCCATTCTATATTTGAATTACTTTTTAAGTATGCACATGCGTTTTCATAATAATTTTGTAAAAGATTTGGAAAAATATCATTATAATCCGATGATGTAAATAATGTAGTTGGTAATTTTGAATAGTCTATATTCATTAATATATATCTGGAAGGAACGGCTTTTGCATCGTTATGTCTTACTAGATATCTTGTTAAGTCATCGGTATATTGCGAAAACATTAAAAAATTACCGGTGTCCTTAGTTAATTTTTTAAAAAGATTACATACACTCATAATTAATTATATAAAAAATAATAATGTGGAAATAATAAAAAATATATCTCAATTAATTGAAAATAAGATTGATTTAGTAAAATATAATTTTTTAATTATTTACTAATCAACATTATTTTAACGAAAATTAAAAACAATTATTATAAATTAAAATAATATACATTAATATGAGTTTACCAAATTATTTAGCAAAAATTAAATCTGCTGGTATATATCGTTTTGTATGGGATAAATCTGAGGTACCTGCCGGACGAGCTGAGACACTTCGTCTCGTCGTAGGTTATTCAGAAAAAGGTCCTTTTAATACACCGGTATATATCGATAAATCAACAGATTTTATAAAGATATTCGGTGATATTAGTAAGAAATGGGAGAAACGCGGAGTATTCTTCCACCGGATGGCTTTACAAGCTCTTCAAGGAGGTCCGATACTCGCGTTGAATCTTAAAAAATTCAGTACTGAACAAGTACAGTATAGCGCATTTAATCCTAATTGGTCAATCAATCCTACTGATATTTTGATTTCAGGAGAGACGTCTATTAAAAACGTATTTGACACTACTCGTTTTTGGACGTTAAATCCGGATCTTCTTCCGACGCAAGTTCAAAAAGATAATCAAATCGGAGGCAAACGTTATATAACATTAGTATCTACTGATTCTAAAGAAACATCATGTACGTATATAATGCGAGGTTTCGCCCCTAGCGGTTACGACATTTCTTTTAAAACATGGTATACGACAGCTGGAGAAGAAATGCCTTCGTATCTTGAAGGATATGAAAATATGTTAGTATCAGATTTCTTCGTAGAAGTATATGTTTTTCGCGGAAAATTTACACCGGAATTGGCGACAACAGAAGAATTAAAACGTTATTTCACTGTAGTAGATGATCAAGTTATGTTAAATAACTATCTTGAAAATGCATTCGGAGATAAAATCGATACTCTTGATACGTTAGCCGCAGACGAGAATTCGGGTTTTATTCAAAAATATCAAGGCATATTACTTCCTTACTTTAAAGATCTTAACGGTTCATATTTATCTATAGATCTTCTATTTAATAGTGACAATGATATTCATAAATTACTTATGAAATTAGATGACACGTTATTAGATGATGAAAAAATTACGCCTATGGATCTTACTTCGCGAGGATGGGATGGTTGGACTGAAGAAGATTTAACTAAATTTTATAATGGAGAAAAAGTTTATAACCATAACTTTGGATCTAATATAAATATCAATCCATCGATGACTATTGCGAAATACGATGATAGTGATGATGTTTGGGAATATTCTGATGTTAATAAGGAAGGATATTTATATGATTCAAGTCTATTAGCGTACGATGCGGCAGATGTTGTCGATTTAAATAATTTACCTACCAAATATATTGATTTAGGATGGCAGGAAGGAGATAGATTTTTGGTTAAAGTAAATGATAAATTAAAGGTATCTAATCTTTCAAATTATGATGTATTATATGACGGAACAACACCGATCGGGTTAGATGTTCAATTTGCCGACGCAGACGCTGATTTACCGACTGTTACTACTTCGGTTTATGAAACAATCAGAGGCGAAAAGACTATTGATGGTTCTACGTTATCTTATTCCTTCGAAGTTAATAATACAGACGCCGTAGAATTAAAGATTGTTGTTGATCCTGATGTTGTCGATACTGCACAAGAAATTACATTTACAGTTACTGGGGCCGAGTCAGGTAATTCAGGTACCGGAGTAGCTTCATGGAATGCAACAGAAAAAGCATTTATAGGTGTTTATACATTAACAGATGAACAAAAAGGTGAAGATTTAAATATCGATACGGAATTATCAGTTAATGGAACGCCTGTATTCGACGAGTCCGAAGCGATGGTAATAGCTTTAAAAGAAGTATCAATTCCGGTATTCGTTAAATGTAATCATATAGCAACGGATAATATATGCGATATACATGTTGATTCATGTTATGTTGAAGGTTATACTATGAACGAAGCGATGATTAGACCGGCTTCTACTGATCAAGCAGATAAGTTAGCTTGGCAGACAGCTATCTTAAACGTTCTTAAAGAAGAACCGGGTATCTTCGAAGCGCTTACTAATAATACTGATATTGAGTATCGATTATTAGTCGATACATTCGAAAGTTTTGTAGATACGGAACTTAAATCAACGCTTACTTATTTGACGCGTAAAAAAGATAATGCTCTTGCACTTATTAACTTCCCGGCTATCAAAACATTTGTCGATTGTAAATATACTTCATTTACTGATGCCGAAGGATTTAAAATGAAATACGTTATCGAAGGAGGTAATAAACGCAAACCTATAGGTAAATTATTTAGTTTGCCTTTAGAAAGTAATGGAGCTTCTTGGGCTGCTTACTACACACCTATCATGTTAACAGATGGTACAGTTAAAACAGCAGTACCTAGCGCGGCTTTAGTTTCTAATCTTTTTATGGAGAAATATAATATGAGACATGATTATGATATAGTCGCCGGCCCTAATTACGGACGCATAGTAGAAACGGGTCTTGTAGGGCCTGATTATAATTACTCGCGTTCTGATTTAGACTTACTCGAACCTTTTGGTGTTAATGCGTTGGTGTATGTGCCACGTCGCGGAACACTGATAAATAGTAATCAAACAGCTAAACAGACTCCTAAAACAGCTCTTAGCTCGATTAATGTTCGCGAACTTGTTATTTATCTGCAAGACGAAATCGCATATATGTTACAATCATATCAATGGGAATTAAATACTCAGACGCTAAGAGATAATGTTAAAGCTAAAGCAGATACTATCTTGGAAAATGTTCAAGGTAATGGTGGAGTTTACGCATTCCGTAATACATGTGACTCATCAAATAATACCGATGAAGTTATTGATAATGAGATGTTAGTATTAAGTACTGAAATTGAACCGGCGCGCGGCGCAGGTAAAATGGTAGAGGAACTTACAATTTATCGCAAAGGCGGAATGACGAGTTCTGCGACTTAATATCTAATTATATATTAAACGAAAAAGGGAGGACTAAATGTTCTTCCTTTTTTTATATATTTATTCATGAAAGAAAAACAAAATATATTTACAAAATCACATAGTATTATAATTGATATACTTAAGGAAAAAGGATTAACTAACTATATCGGTGGTATACAGTTATTTACGGATCAATATAGTGATGATTATTCGATATCTATAGATTATAATAGCACTGGAGTTCATATTTCAAAATCTCAAATAGATGAAAACGAATTACGGGATGACGATGTGATAAAAATATGTCGAACTTGGATATGGAAGGACTAAAGTTTTCCAATTGTTTTATATATAAATATATAGAAACATAAATAAAATATATATGAAAACACTTTTAATTATCGTCGGCTTAATCGGTTTAATAATATTAAGTTTATATATTATCAGCCTTCATCCGAGATATAATCCAAATAAGCAAACTATATATGATATAATAACCGGATGTAATATAGTTGCCGTTATGTTGTTTATGTGGAGCGTCTATTGTATAATCTGTTGATTTATGGATAATTATGTTACACGTGTAATCCGAGAATATCCGAGATTGTATAAAAAAATAGGAGATGATTATAAAAACATATCTCTTCATACTACAAAAACTGGTAATTATGGATTGTTTTATAAAAATATATTTGCCGGTATATTTTTAGTCAAGGAATTTATAGGAGAAAAAGAACAACAAGAAATCGAAATAATAAATGATAAGTTCATATGAGAATTATTTGGATAGATGATATTAGAGATCCACATATGGAGTTATATTATAAGGGTAGTGGAATAATCAGATATAAATCTGTTCTTCCGAAAGAATTTCTAAGCCTTATATCAAACGAAGAACCGGAAATTATATGGTGTAAAAACTATAATGAGTTTATAACTTATATATATCATAATACAGAAAGATTTGATAGAGTCTCTACATGTATATGTTTTGACCACGATTTAGGTCCGGGGAAAGATGGTTTAGATTGTGCGAAATATCTAATAAATTATATTATTGAAACACATGATATTCTTCCTTTCTACGAATGTCATTCAAATAATCTAGCCGGAAAAGAAAATATAATATCGTATTTAGAATCATATAAAAAATCAATTTCATGAAGCCGTCCGAAATAATTATGCAATCCATTAAAAAATATTATCCTTCGAAAAAATGAGATTTGGTCAAGCTGTATATAATATAGCGCGCGATCTTTATCCCGACGAGATTCTTAGTATAGAACCGAAAAATGATTGTTATTATCGAGACGAGCGGATATCTTATTTTTTAGATAATTTAGATAAAATAATATATGAAAATATGAACTCATATAATGCCAATATTGAAATGTGCAGTCTCAAACAACGTTGGAGGGATGTATGCAATTTGTATCTCAAATCATTTTGCGATAAACATGAATATTGTTACGAGCCGGATATGTGGGTATCAGATGATCCTGGTACAATAATATGTGTGAGTGATATGTTTGTAAATATGGATGATATAAGATACGATGTTGATAATAATATACCTAAAGAGATGTTCTCAAAATGGTATTGGAAGTCTCTTGAAGTATATGAGCTTACCGGAGAAAACTTTATGAATTACAAAAGTTTTTGCAAAGGAGCCCCAGATCCATGGACAGAAGATAAACTTAAAGTTGTCAGAGATGGTAAAAAGAAGATTCAAGCCATGACCGATGATTTAAATAATTATATAAACGATTGCAAAAAAGATAATTTATTTTAATATGGGTATAACGACAGATAAAACAAAAGAGTTCCGATATGAAAGTGGAAAGGGTATTTGGTTTACATCAGATACACATTTTTCTCATGATAATATCATTCGTTTTTGCAATAGACCTTTTAAAGATATTCGAGAGATGGATGAGATATTAATTAAAAATTGGAACGATCGTGTGCAACCAGACGATATCATCTTTCATCTCGGAGATTTTGCTTGGGGCGGTTCTCAGATTTGGAATAATATATTGCAACAGCTTAACGGCCATATACATCTTATAGTAGGTAATCATGATGAAAAAAACTTACGGCAAGGATATATGAAATATTTTGATTCGGTAGAATATCAGAAGCATATATATATTGAAGGTAAAAGCATATATTTAAATCATTATCCATTTTTATGCTTCGGTGGTGCTTATAGAGGAGAAGCTGCGTGTTGGCAGTTATTTGGTCATGTACATTCTAAACCAGAGTCGACAGGATTAGATATATCGCGATTAAAAGTCCTTTTTCCTACTCAATATGATGTAGGAGTAGATAATAACAATTATTGTCCTATTAGTTTTGAAGAGGTAAAAAGGATTATAAAAGATCAACAATTATCTAACAGTTTAATTAGAAAATGAAAGAAGACGATAAAATAATTATATATTTTTATTAAAATACACATATATGAAAAAAGAATATCCATATTATTTAGGTAACGACGAGTGTTTACCTACTCGTCTAACGTTACAAACAACGGATACGACTATCTCTCAAGATCTTCCGTGGGATGTAACGATAAGTGATTTATGTAATGCATTCTTTGCCGCATGCATTGGTATCACATTCGATCCTAAAATGGTACTCGATGCAATGAAAAAATTTGCTGAAGAGCGTTTAATATATAAAAATGAAGATTAATTATGGAAAAAATTAATTTAATTGAACAACTCTTTAAAGAGGGACGCATAACGTTTGAACAAGCTTTAATATTATACGGTAAGGACATCGATAATATCGAATCACTATCAGACGGTAATTTGCAATTAAAACCATCTTTATATGGCAAGACAGATGACGAGACAACAACCAGTCTGGCTACAACAAACGTAATAAATAGAATAGCTAAAAAGTTTACAGAACCTTTAATAGAAGCTGTTGATGGTATACCAATGAACGTGCATCTAGATGTCATAAAAGTAGTAAATGTCATGAATGAATTAGATTGGACCTGGCAAAATAATAAAGAAGTAACAGAAAAGGATTTTACTGAACGGCTGCAAAAACTTACTGCGGATGTTATACGACAATTATATAACAAATATAAAGCAAGTGATGGTAATTATAATTACGATTCTTCGGATAATAATTTTACAGCTTCTACTGGGGGAATAAGGGTATCCGGGATCATTAATGATAGAAATAATATTGAATTAACGGCTGAATTTATTCTCGATGAAGCTACGGATTTTTATAATATTAAAGATTTAGAAAAAAAAATTAAACAAGAAAAACAAAATTTGCATGAAAACTTTAAAACTAAGTAAAAATTATATTATTAAAAGGTTTTTTATAAAATTATATCACGATATACAATTTCCTTTTATTCAATTATGCAATTATTTTTTAGTCAAGAGATATCCTTTTCTTAAGCCTAGCTGTGGATGGGATACTAATATGATTTATAATTCCCCATCTTATAAATATCGTTATCAAGATACGTGGATAGATTGTGTTCCTCGAGGATGGAGAAAAATAGTTTTCTCAATGTGTAAAGAACTTAAGCGGGCTATTAAAGAATTAGAACATCCCGAAGATTATAAGATACATCAAGTAAAAGAAAAATTTGGTAAGTTATGTTGGTATACGGAAGGAGGTAATCAAAATACCCGCGATATTGAACAAAAATACGAAAACCTAAGCACTCATATATGTATCAATTGTGGTAAACCAGCGACGAAGACGACTGCGGGATGGATAACATATGTTTGTAATGATTGTTATGAAAAAATAGAGAAACGAAAGAAAAAATATGGATACTAATAAAGAACAGACGTATTGGGAAAATGTACGAGTAGAGGCTTCTATCAGTATACTTAATTCCTTACTCGAAACAACAGATCATTCTGTAATAGAAGAACCTGTCATTAATAAATTATATGCGGAAACTGCGGTCGCATATGCAGATACATTAATCAAAGAACTAAGAAAAGATAAGAATTGGTTTGCAAAAATATTAGAAGTATAATATGAACTGGAAATATATAATTAAAGGCGATCCGAAGACGTACCCAATTATACCGGAAGATTTATATAAAAGGAATCTTAGTAATTATCCATGTCTTTGTCACGATACGTATTTAAATGAATATATCATTTTAAATTGGAATAATGAATACGGTTGTTGGGATGATACAGACGGAGACGATTATTATTGCGATGCGGATAGAATAGATAAATATGAATTTTTATCATATATTATCGGCCGATTAGATAATGCGTACGACGATAATAATTCGCACCGATAATATAATTTTAAAAACACTATTCAATACTTAGCTTAAGATTATAAATCAAATAGTATATTAAAAGGGGCTTAAGCCCCTTTATTTAAATATTTGTAAATCGAATATTTAATTTTTTATATTTCTCTTTATTCTTTTTTAAATTTTCAACGTTCCGTAAAATCGTATCTTTATCTAATATAACTTCTTTTATATTTGGGGGTATCCCATCAAGGTTATTAAATTTACAATTGAATAATCTTAAACTTTTAATTTTACTTTTATAATTAAAATTATATTCATCAAATAATTTACAATTCCATATTATAACGATATTACAATATTCCGGAAGTATATCTAAATCGCTAAATGACAACGTATTATTACCCGATTCTCCAATTTGAAAAATATTATAACTGATATTCGAAAATGTATTCTTATTTATACCTTTGTATTTTTTATATCTTTAATAAATAACATATCGATTGAAGATTTAAATATATCACATATATTTATTCCAGTAAAATCATAATAATCAAAATATAAATTGATCGCATTTTTCTTACATGTAATAGTAAAAGGGCAATTTTTTAAATCACTATAATAAATATGGCGAAAACTGATATCTATCCGATTTATTTTACTATTAAATATTATATTATGATTATTAATTTTGATATAAGGTTTAATTATTTCTACTAATGTTAATATATCATCGTCTTCTGTTTTATAATCGAGATGTATACTTTCATTCGTTGTAATTATTGTTGTATTATGCGTATTTGTTTTCAACCACTTAAAACATTACGTTAAAAAATAATCCAGTAAATGTTCGTGTATATCATTTATTTCCAAAACATCTTTTCATATAACAACGAACTCCATTGAACGAAAGAGTTCATAATAAAATTACGATGTCCTGATATTTGTTTATCTATTATATATTGTAACGATTTAGATAAGTCGTTTAATATAGCTTGATTTTTTCGTTGTTCCGTATCTGCTTGCGTAAGACATCCACAATCCGCAAATACGCTTACAAACTGAGATGTAGTCAACGTAAAGTTATTCGATATTATATTATCTATATATCTTTTAAAATCGTTAAGAAATATATTAGAAAATTGCTTCCAAAAATCAATATTGCTGAACACTTCAATCATCTTCATATATATATTTTTTCTATATATAAATATCGGATCACACGTATTTAAAGATACATTTCCTGACAAAGCTGAAGTATCACATCCACAATTGGATTTACTTATTACATTTTGTTGAATATATGATTGAGTTACTGTTCCTCCAATTGTGCCGATAGAGTTGCAGCCACAAGCTGAAGTAACTGTGCCTAACGACACCAACGGCGAACTGAAGTCATTAAGATACCTGATAACATCATCATACATGTCCTGAGCATAATATTGCAACATATGGGTAGTGGTGTCATTAAATATTTTTTTCTGCTGTTTACCGGTCTCATCTTGATCAAATGATAGGAGATATAATGCGAGCCATCTACGAAATATTTTTAATTCATCGATAGTAATATCCGAATCAGAAGAGTACTTATTTGCAGCTATATATAACGAGATGTCATTGGCCTCCTCAGTCATTTCAACATCGACATAATCGATGAGTAAACTATACATGATGTTGGTGAAGTTTTTTAAAGCTATCGGCTCAACGACCTCTATATTACCAAATTCTTCATTTGCTAGAGATTGACTGGCTTCAATATATTCATTATTAGACATTTCTTCTAGAGGTACGCAATATAACCAATCGACCGCATATGCGTATTTACCTTTAAAGGTAGAATTGAAAAGCTCTCTCTGTTCTCTTGTCAGCTGAGGAGCATTTTCTTTACTTAATATAATATCTTTAAATTTAATTATATTCATAAATTTGCTTTTGCTTCTGCTTTTTTCTTTAACATTTCTTCTTGTTGTTTCTTAATACTTTCATTAAGACTTTCTAATTTCTCTTTAGCTCGTTGATTGATTTTATCTGTCTGTTCTTGAATAAAATCCTGAATCAATTGTTTTTGTTCAGCTAGCCAACTTTCGACGTTTTCTTTATATATTTCTAATTTATATGTTAAGTTTTTCAATTTAACATTTAAACGTTCTGTTTGAGCTTTCAAACCCCTATTCATCGTATCCTGAAGTTGTCGTTTAGTATCTTCTATCTTTTCTTGCATCTCTTTTATCTCTTGTAATTTTTCCTTATATTGCGTTTCGATAGAGTCCGTCATCTCTTGTTGAGCCTGAGCTAATTTAACAGTTTCTTCTATAGTCATATATTATATTTATAATAATTATTATAAAAGTAAAATATACAAAATCATGATCACAGAAGGAAATATAACTGACGTAGAACGTCTATATAGAAATTTTACAGGTCTCGTAACAACTTATAGACCAAATATTGATTTAGATAAAATCACAGTTGAGAAAACTCCGAAAGGCAACTGGAAGGTATATGATGGCGATGGAAAGAAAGTTTGTTTGGTAAGTAAAATCATGTTAAGTGATGAATTAGTAAACAAAAAAGGTATTAAAAAATGTTGCGAAAATTGTTAATAATCAAATAATTAAAATGATAAACATATAAAAAGTTATTATATAAGTAAATAAATTAAAAAATATATGATAAACGAATCACAAAAATGGTCTTCAATCATAACTGAAGAATACAATGTAAAAAATCCCGAGAAGCTCAGCTGGATGACTCAATATGCCCGCAATCATGAGGTATATGAGGCTATGCAGACTCAAGGCGTTAACGCTTCTAACGGTATCTATTCAACACCTCTTAATACTCTAGGTGCTGGTAATCCTATGATGCCTGTCGGTGTTGGATTTAATAAGGGTGGTTTCGGTACAGGTATCGGCGACACCGGTGCTGATTTTCATAATCCACTTTATCAAGTAGGTAGTGGTGATATACCAATGTCAACTCTTTCAATGTCACTTGAAATTGCGGCTGTGACGATCGGTCTTGAACTAGTTCCTGTTATTCCTGCTCCGGGTCCATGGGCAATGTTAACATATCAAGATTTCCCTTATGCCGGTGGTAAGCTTGGTCGTCTTAATGAGACGTGGGTAGACGGTAAAGGTCCAGGTGCTGAAAACAAACCTATCTATATCAAACTTCTTAATCTTAATGTTCCCGCAACTGAAAAAGCTACACACGCAGCTGATTTCGTTCGCAATACTTCAGTAACAGTTGCTTATACACTTGGTGACTCTTCTGATGAGGTTGCTAAAGACGCTAAGTTTAAATTCATTGGTTTCAGCCGTATTGATAACAGTATGATCTTAGAAGTTGTTGATCTTGGTGATAACAATGCTTCTATAGCTGATGTATTTAGCAAACCTGTTACTGTAACAGTTGGTGCTTATAAATCTGCTGCTACTCAAGTACGTCCCGATCTTGTTTCTTCAGCAGCCGATCACGTTCAAGGTTTCGCTAACTTCTTTAAAGATGAAGAAGGTAATGGTTCACTTGATCCTATGACACGGGCACAAAACGAGACTGGTGTTGGTAATACAATTGGTACACGTATCTTTAGTAAGCTCGTTCAAATGGGTGCTTATGAAGTTACTGGTTCTGTAACTCGTCAACAAATACAAGATTATCCTCTTTATGGCATCGATGTGATTGGTAAGGTTCTTGAAGCTCTTCAAAATCGTATCTCTCAAGAAATCAATAATCGTATTTTGGACCGTGTATTCAAACTTGGTGTTGAAAACTATAAGGTACAGAAAGATTATCAAGCAGTTGATCTTAACTTATTCTTAGGCGATGCAACTCACACCAGTATGCAGCTGAGTAACTTTAGTGCTTATCGTAAGTATCTAGGTATTGATGGTAAGGTTGTAGCCGATACCACTATCGCTTCTGCAGTTAAGAACACAGCAGCTGAAAACGTAACTACTCATCAACGTCGTATCATGAGCCGTGTACTCGCCGCAGCTAACTTAATCGCTAACGTATCTCGTTGGGGTCGTGGTAATTGGGTTGTAACAAATACTCAAGTTCTTTCAGCTCTTCAAGATTGCGCAGCATTCGTAGTAGCTCCTATGACCAACACTTTAGTACAAGATGGTTCTAAGAGTTTATACTTCGCGGGTTCACTTGCAGGTCTTAATGTTTACGTTGACCCTTACATGACTTGGGAAGATACACGTATTTGTGTTGGACGTAAGTCTGACGGTAACACACCAGGAGTAGTATTTATGCCTTACATCTTAGCCGACACCGTTCAAACTATCGTAGAGGGTACAATGGCTCCAAAATTGTTAGTAAATTCACGATTTGCAATTGTGGATGCTGGTTTCCATACCGAACAGAATTACTACACATTTATGGTACAAGCTCTGGACGATGCTTACTTGATCTAATCAATTTAAACATAGTCGAATTTTGAAGAGACTCTTAAGAGTCTCTTCTTTTTTACTGTCGTTTTAATTCCAGCTTAAAAAATTACAAAATTTATTCGAACAATGGAAAATCTGCGAGAAGTGTGGAGATTATGAATATTGTGCCGGAAACTATGGTACAATATATTGTACGGGTTTTATTCTGGGTTTGATTGATGTAAATACTAAAAAATAATAATTCTTTAATTTTCGTATATATTTATATATCTTAATACATGAAGATTATTCTAACAGGAGCGCAAGGAACAGGTAAAACAACTATTCTTGAGCATTATAGATCGCAATATCCCGTTATAACCGAGGTAGTGCGCACATTAATGAAAGAAGGAATAAAAATAAACGAGATGGGGGATGAAGAGGGCCAGAAAATAATATTTGATACCCACATAAAACTTCTTTCGAGTAATGACCAGTTTATTGCAGATCGTGGTCCTACAGATGCTTTAGCTTATACAATCTATCATACATACGTACAAAAAAAGTTCTCCGAAGATGAAGTAATAAGAGAAACTGAAAAACTTAGGCAGTTTATAAAAGAAAATAAAGATATCATTATTTGGTGTTATTTTCCGATTGAATTTGGTGTTGTAAATGATGGTGTACGAAGCATCGATGAAGAGTTTAGGTATTTTATTAGCAGAACGATTAAACAGATTCTTGACGATAATAATATTCCTTATCATATTATTCATGGGACCATAGAACAAAGAATTAAACAAATAGATAAAATTATTAAAGATAATGAATAAAAAATGTGTACTTTCGATGTCGGGTGGATTAGACTCTACATCTCTTGCGCTTCATATGCTCTCGCAAGGTTACGAAATCCGAGCTTATGCATTTAACTACGGACAGAAACATGTGGTAGAACTCGAGAAGGTTAAGAGAAACGTAGAGTATTTACAAAGTATGAATCTTCCTATTGTATTGCAAGTTATTGATTTGAGAGATGCTTTCTCTGATAGTGCTAGCTCGTTACATCAAGGAGGCGAAGCTATCCCCGAGGGTGATTACAGAGAAGAATCTATGAAGAGTACTGTGGTAGAAAATCGAAATATTATTTTTAGTTCTATCATCTACGGAAAGGCTTTGGGGTGGGCTAATAAGACTAATGATAATGTTTTGATTACCATGGGTTTACATTCTGGCGACCACTGTATCTACAAGGACTGCAGACCAGAGAGTCAAGAGATGGCTAAAGAGTTATTTAAAATCTCCAATTGGGGATCAGAACGAGTCGATTATATTGCACCATTCATCAATATCGATAAAGGGGAAGTGCTGAGAAAAGGAATAGAAGCATGTAAGAGTCTTAATATCGACTGGCGAGAGATATATAAAAACACTATATCTTGTTATAATCCTGATTCGGAAGGCAGGAGTTGTGGTAAATGTGGTACGTGTGTAGAAAGAATAGAAGCTTTTGAAAAACTAGGATTGAAAGATCCAATTGTTTATCAGGAGTAAATTATTAATGATTTAGTCTTTTTTATTATATATTCAATTGAATGAGTATTTAATGATATCTCTTTATGACTATATCAAAAAAGACTGGTCGGTTGCAGGAAATGTATCGTCTAAGTTAATCATTTTCGACTTAGACGATACTATTATTAATACCACTGCAGAAATCAATATAGTTAAAAATAATGAAGTTATTAAAACTATATCTAATTCTGAATTTAATACTTATGAACTCAAACCCGGAGAAAGTTTTGATTTTTCGCAATTTGATGATCCTAAAATTCTTTTCAAAGAACGGTTTACCAGATATTGGAACACATTAAAACGCGAGTATAATAGAGGTACTCATATAAGTATTATCACTGCAAGAAATGATGCGTCAATGATTCGTGAATTTTTCTTAAGAAACGGAATAGATATCAAACAAGAGTTAGTGTTTGCCGTTAGTTCACCTGATTTTATGTATCAAGGAACTATAGCTCAAAAGAAAGCTAAAGTAATAAAACTTTTATCTAGATTAGGGTATAATACGATGATATTTTTTGACGATAATGAGCAGAATCTTAAAGCAGCGAAAAAATTAGAAAATAAAAACTTAAAAATACATACTATAAAGGTATAAAATAGTATATGAATTAATGAATTAATTTTTTAAGAAGGGATTAAATATCTCTTCTTTTTTTATATATAATTACATAAAGAAATATTAACATGATATATTGATAATAAAAGATCATATACGACATGATACTTGATGATGATGAAATGGTTTTAAATAATATAGATTTGCGATGTAAAAATCATATCATAAAATGGTTAGCAGAACATTGTATCCTAAGTAATCGCCGCGGATTAAAATTCGATAATCACAACATATACGGTTCAGATCACGTAGACGATTTAGATGGTAAAGTAGAATTTTTTAAAAAATTTACTAGTTTTCAATCCGATGGAATTTATATAGAAGGTAACCTAGTAATTTGTGAAAATATTCCGGAATTTATACATATCAAGAGAGTATCGGGTGAAGTAAGATATTGCAGCAGTCGGTGGCGATATCCATATATTTCTCGAGATCCATTTAAACATATTAAAAATTCTCCGCAATCGTGTAAAAGTTTTATATGCGAACATGAGGATATAACAAGTTTAGAAGGACTACCCGAAATTGCGGAAAATATAAGTTTGCAATATTGTAGATTACTAAATAACATTGACTATATAAGTA
>CAMNDS010000009.1 GCA_946535695.1 uncultured Clostridia bacterium
TTCCAATAATAAAAGTTTCAACTCGTTTTTCCGGCTTGCGAATAACTTCGGATTCTATCGCAACCGGCCCTACTAAATAAAAAACCGAAAGTTTGTAGGATTCGCCAAACATCGTCCAAATTTTTACTTTTTCTTCCATTTCAAGCGGAATCATACTTATCGGGATCTTTTCTATTTTTGAGTCATCAGGCAAATAATCTTGAGGTATTACCTGATTATCTTTAAAAACTTGTATTACTTTGCCGATAATTCGTGATTCTTCGGCAGATTTTAACTCAATTTGTGCTTTGCTCGAAACCGATATCATATAATAAAGCTCTATCATAGAAGGCGGGTCCTGCTCACGGCCGTCGGGCAAATGAATCGGCTCTCTTTTTTGCGAAGTCAAATCTTCTTTTATGTCATAAGGATGTATGCCAACTATATATTCTCCGCGGTCTTTAGGCTCACAAATACCTATTTTTTCAGCTTTGTCTATTGGTTCCGGCGTAAGTTTTTCTCTTAAAATATTAGTTATTGCCTGACCAACGTCTGAAATTATTGTATACTTTGCCAATTTAATATCACCTACTCTGATAATTTCTGAGTAATTTTGTGATATTATATCAATTTAGAATTTTAAATTCAAACAAAAATGTTTATATTAGCTATAGTTTTTTCTCCGGCATCGCCGGAGAAGATACTTACAAATTAGAATTTTAAATTCAGAAAAAAGTGTTTATGTTGACTATTCGAGAGCTTGTCGATTTTTATAAAATAAAGAACTCAAGCATTTTCTCCGGCGCCGGAGAAATTTTTAACATTGATTGATTAATTTTTAAATAAATTTATTATATGCTTAACTTAATTTTATACTTATTAATCAAGTCTGAAATTTGTTTTTTTAAGTTATCACTAAGTTCACACAATGGCAAACGACATTCACCACAGTTTATTCCAAGGTAATTTAAAGCATATTTTACAGGAATTGGATTAACGTCACAAAAAAGATTTTTAATTAAATCGTAATATTTAAACAAAATTTTTCTATTTCCTAAAGCAATTTGTTGAGTTTCATAAGGTAAAATATTTGATAAAACCGATATAACTCCTATTCCACCGACCGAATTGATTGCAATGGTCTGATCATCATTGCCTGAATAAATATTCAAATCATCACCACATAAAAATTTAGTTTCTATTATAGAAGAAATATTACCATTAGCTTCTTTTATTGCGACAATATTATCGATTTTCGAAAGTTCTTTATAAGTTTCAGGTAAAATGTTAAGTCCTGTGCGAGTTGGTACATTGTAAACTATCATTGGCAAATATATTTTGTCTGCAATATGGTTATAATGTTTAATAATTCCAGTTTGTGAAGTTTTGTTATAAAATGGAGTAACAATTAAAACAGCATCCGCGCCAAGTTCTTGTGCTTCTTTAGACAGTTTAACTGCAGTTTTTGTACTGTTAGCACCTGTTCCAATTATAACAGGTACTCTTTTATCGACTTTTTTGACAATTTTTGAAATAATTTCCGTTCGTTCTTCGTAGGTAACCGTAGGTGATTCACCCGTTGTGCCCAATATTACCAGTGCTTGTGTTCCGTTATTTATTTGGAAATCAATAAGTTTTTCGAAAATATTAAAATTTATTTTATTATTTTCATCAAATGGAGTTACCATTGCTGTTGCTGATCCTTTAAATAAAATTTTTTTCATAAAATTCTCCTTTTAATATAAATATTTTTCTTTGTATAAAAGTTCTGCAAGTAAAATTGCTCCACCAGCTGCGCCACGGATTGTATTGTGCGATAAACACACAAATTTTATCTTATTTTTATCATATTTAATCAATCTACCAACACTGAACCCCATACCATTATCACGATTTCTATCAAATTTTATTTGAGGTTTATTATTTTCATAAAAATATTTTATTAATTTTTTCGGTGAACTTGGCAAATTTATAGGATTAAAATTTTCCCAGATATTTATAATTTCATCTGTTGAAATATCGTTATCAAATTCTGCAAAAACCGAAGCCAAATGGCCATTGCTGATGGGCACTCTTATACAATTGGAAATTATTTTCGGCATATCAGCATTTATAATACCATTGTTACTAACTTTCCCCATAATTTTCAGCGGTTCGAGCTCAGTTTTTTGTTCTTCACCATCGATATAGGGTATAACATTATCAATTATTTCAGGAAAATTTCGAAAAGTTTTTCCGGCACCGGAAATAGCTTGATACGTAGAAACTATAACAAATTTTATTCCAAAATTTCTAATTGGATATAAAACCGGCAAAAAGCACTGTAGCGAACAATTAGGCTTTACAGCTATAAAACCCTTCTTAGTATTTAAGCGCTTTTTTTGAATTTTTATAACATCAATATGTTCCGGATTAACTTCCGGTATAACTAAAGGCACGTCAAGTGTCCATCGATGGGCACTATTGTTAGAAATAACAGGACATTCATTTTTAGCATACATATTTTCAAGATTTGCAACATCTTCTTTTGACAGATTAACAGCGCAAAAAACAAAATCCACCATTGAACATATTTTTTTACAATCACTTACAGAATCCATTAAAATTAGATTTTTATTTTTTTCCGGAATTGCGGTTTCCATGCACCATTTTTCATTAACGGCATCGATATAACGCTTATCTTTTGAACGATTGCTTGCTGCTAAAACTTTGGTTTCGAACCAAGGATGATTTTCAAGAATCTGCACAAACCTTTGTCCAACCATTCCGGTAGCGCCTATAATCCCTACTTTTAACTTTTTCAATCTTGACCTCTGATAATTATTTTATATATCTCAATTATATTCATTTCAATACAAAAAAGTAACTGGCATTGCAAAAAAAATATAAAAAAGAAAACTTATGTATGTCAAAATTCGGTGGTGATTCCAGCATCGCTGTATAGACTATTTCTATACCATTTTTGCGATACCTCACCCTTTTATATTTGACATTTATTTTTGGGTATAGTATACTAAAATTAAGCGCAAAATTTGTGCTAATTCAGCAAAATGAGGTGATGTGTATGAAAACAAAAGAAATTGAGACTCTCGCAGATGAATATTGCGGTTATTTAAAAGATAACAATCTTAAACCTACGGGAACTAAAAACTTAGAAAAAAAACTTATCCCGGTATTCGGATCTACGTTGGCGCATTTAATGGTACAATGTATCCTTGAAAGCAAAAGTGCAGAGGATATCTACACTTTAGCTTACAGTAATTGCCCATCAGATAAGAAACAAATAAAAAGAATGGGTATATTCATGGCTCAGATGATAGAAAACAAAACAATATCAGAAAGTGTGGCCAACAAAATAATAGATAAGTATTTATGATTATTTATAAAAAGTTGTAATATAAGGCATTGCTAAAAAAAGATAGATATTTCCTCCGGCGGCGGCCGGAGGCTACTTTTCCTTTTTTAGCGATACTAAAAGTTTAAACATAATTTATAACTTTATTTTATTATTTTTGTATCGTGTTTTTTGTTTCTGTACACTTTTAGCAATGCAACAAACATTCCCTCTACGTATCGTAGAGGGAATAAAGATACTTTAATGTTTTAAATTGTTAGTATACGGAATTATTGCTAAAAGTCGTGCTTTTTTAATTGCCTTTGCTAAAACTCTTTGATGATAAGCGCACATTCCAGTTGCTCTGCGTGGCAAAATTTTCGCGCGTTCCGAAATATATCTGCGCAAGCGCAAGCCCTCTTTGTAATCAATTTTCGTGATTCTATCTACACAAAATGCGCATTGTTTTTTTTTTCTCAAAACCTTTCGTAGAAATGGGCGATCCATTCTGGATTCAACTTGAGGTTGCTCTGCTTCCGCATTATTTTCAATACTTTTATCTGTATTATCCATAAAATTTCCTCCTTAATTAAAATGGCAAGTCATTATCATCAACACTAGCTTCATTTTCATCAACTGAAAATTCTTGACTAAATGAAGCTTCGGTTGAATAACCTGCGTTTGAGTTTGAGTTTTTTACATCTTCAATTTTTTCAGTATTTACAGCCATATTATCGGCTTTTGAACCGACAAAATGAACATTGCTTGCAACAATATAAAAACTTTTGCGTTTTATTCCGTCTTTTCCTTCAAAGATATCTGTTTGGATTTGCCCATCAACTATCATAGGGTTGCCTTTTTTAAAATATTTACACACAAATTCTGCAGTATTTCTCCAAGCAACAACGTCGAAAAAATCTGTCATTCTTTCGCCACCTTTAGAGTAATTTCGCGCAACCGCTATCGAAAACCTAGTCATAGGAATATCATTTGGAGTATGCTTAAGCTCCGGAGTTGCTGTGAGCCTGCCTTCCAAAACAGCAATATTAACCATAAAAACCCCAATTAAATCTCATTTTTATTAATTACCAGCAAATGGCGTAGAATTCCACCTGTAATTCTTGCAATTCTGGTAATTTCCGCAGGAATTTTATTTCCGGACTTAAAATTAATAAGAACATAAAAGCCTTCGTGCTCTTTTTTAATCGGATAAGCCAAACTGCGTTTGCCCCATTTGTCAATCTTTTCTACTTCACCGTCATTTTTTATTAAATCACAGAATTTTTTTATTAAATTCTCACGTTCTTCTTCGCCTAAGTTCATGGAAAATATAAAAAACAACTCATACGATTTTTGTTCAGCCATATCGTTTCACCTCCTTATGGACTACGACCCTCATCAGAGAGTAAGGACGTAAGTAGGGTGCATTTTATCAGTTTTATTTTTATATGTCAAGAAAAATTCAATTAAAATATTGAAAAAATTATTGCTGAAAAACAAATATCTTTCTCCGATATAACCGGAGAAAGTGTATATTGTATAAAAATTTAATTATCTTTGGGCATTTTAAATTTAAAGGTGCGACTTTCAACTTTCTCTTTAGTGATAACAGTATATCGTATTTCTAAATTGTTTTTTTTCTCATCAAAACTAACGTGTATTGAACAATCACTAAATCCAAAACTAAAACTACAAGCATTCTTCACAAAAAATTCGGACAATTTAATATTGTCGGAAAATACATCATTTAATGCATTATAAATCTTATCATTAAATGAGAAAAGTTTATTGACTTCCGCCCAATCTTTTGAAACTTTGCATCCAGCGTAACTAAATGCCGTATCAATTTGTAACTTTCCTCCTTGTATTGGAAGTCTATTCTGCGAGTATTCAACAAAATTTTTTGAAAACCAATTTTTATCATTTAATACTAATTTTTCAAATCTCTTGATATTATTTCTTAATCGTTCTTCGCCTTCATCATCTAATTCTACTTTTAAACCCTTATTTATCGCATCTTCGATAATTTTATCATTATGCTCTTTAACCATTTTTTTTGGATCGTCTATATCTTTTTTGGTAATGGCTTTATTGTCAATAGGATTGTTCCCCTTATTTGGATCACCGCCAATATTTGGATCACCACCGCTTTCTTTTTTACCCCAATGTTTAACGCCTAGAATTGTTAACGTAACCGCTGTGACAGCGGTTAATGCTCCAACGCTAAACCCTAATTTGTGGTTTTTAACCCAATTAATAAATCCTGTGTTTGAATTTTTAGTAGTCGCCCCTACTGCTGCAAGGGATTGCTCGGTTTTAATATTTTGAGCCGCCTGAGTTTTACAACCAAAAATTGATGCACATGCAAGTGCAAAAGCTAACTTCTTTCTTCTAAATTTCTTCATAGAAAACACCTCAATAAATTAAATTTTTAAATGATTGCCAATGCTGACTATGCTGTTCATTATAAAATACAAAAATCAATTTGTCAAGGTAAAAATTAAAAAATATTGCAAAAAAATAAAAATGGACTTCTTTCGAAACCAGTAATATGTATATTTATCTCCGGCGGCGCCGGAGGCTGCTTCTTTATTTTGAAATTGCCAAAATTCTATTTCGATTATATACAACAAGAAAAACGCATTGGGAGTCTTCGGTGCCAAAACCACAATAATAGGACTCGTTCTTATAGACGATTTTAAAAACAGTATTGAGTTCTCCTGTTATTGTTAAATCTTTAGCATTTTTCCCACTTTTTATAAAATCTAAAATCGCTTTTGACGCTTCTCCTTCTTTACTTGATAAATTTTCGATAAATTGACATTTACTTTCGTTCAAAGCATTTTCATGGCTTTTAATTAAAAAATTCTTTATTCTACCAAAATTTTTAGAATCTGCATATTGAAATTTTTTTAATACAATATTTAGCGCTTCATCATTATTCTCCTTCATATTTTCATTATCTAAATCTTCAGAAATATTATTTTCTTCACTGCCACCTGGAACGCCAGCATCTTCTTTGATTTCACTGCGAGTAAGATTTATAAGAGTATATTTATCTTTATATTTATCTTTAAGTAAGGCCACAGCTATCGATGCAGCTATACCAACAGTAATTCCAGCACCAATCAAAACTTTTGACAATATTAAAAGACCTTTTTCATCTCTTGCAACATTAGTCTTAGAAGTCGCCACCCCTACTGCACCAAGGCTTTGCTCCAATTTAGCATCCTTAACCCCTGAAT
This sequence comes from uncultured Clostridia bacterium, assembly GCA_946535695.1. Taxonomy (GTDB): domain Bacteria; phylum Bacillota; class Clostridia; order Oscillospirales; family Acutalibacteraceae; genus Improbicoccus. Next base: position 6,559 of record CAMNDS010000009.1, read on the forward strand.
TCACAGTCTGAGCGCCTGCACCAAAAGCTAACGCTCCCAGTAATGCAACCGCAATTTTGCTTTTAGATCTACCCACATAGATCTCCTCCTTAAAATTTTAAGTTTTGGAAGCAAATATTTTAAAAACTTCCATTTTATTTTGTCGTTATATCACAAGTTTTATTTTTGTCAAGAGCTTTTCGCAAATTATTAGACTTCTTGCGAAACTGAAAAATTAAATTTGGAATAATCTCCGGTGGCGCCGGAGGAAATAGTAACAGCTATAGTTGTATTATTCAAAAAAAAAATTGTATAATTTAACTGTGGAGGCGATTAATTTGGAAAAAATATTTGGGACTGATGGTGTAAGAGGCGTCGCAATTTCAGAACTTACAGTTGATCTTGCCATGAGAATAGGAAAAGCAGCTGCGAACTTATTTGCTCCAAACGGAGGAAAAATTTTGATTGGTAAAGATACTAGAATTTCATCTTCAAGTTTGGAAGCTGCAATCTCGGCGGGAATAACTTCGTTCGGTGTTGATGCTGTTTTGCTTGGTGTTGTTCCGACTCCGGCTGTGGCTTATTTGACAAAAATTAGTAATTCTAATGCAGGAATAGTAATTTCAGCTTCGCATAATTCTTTTGAATTTAATGGTATAAAAATCTTTAATAGTCATGGCTTTAAAATAAGTGAAATTGAACAGAATAAAATAGAAAGTTTAATATTGAATAATTTTAAAAATATTAAATATTGCAAACCAGAAAATGTTGGTATTATAAAGCGAGATAGATATTTTATATCAAAATATATAAAATATTTAAAAAGATTATTGCGTTCAATAGATTTGAAAGTTGTGTTTGATTTTGCAAATGGTGCGGCAAGTCATTGTGCTATAAAAGTCTTTAACGAAATGATGCGTTGTGAGTTTTTAAATGAATCTCCGGATGGAATAAATATTAACCAAAACTGTGGATCTACTGATTTGTTTTTTTTGTCACGTTATGTAGTAAAAAACAGCTTTGATTTAGGTATAGCTTTCGATGGCGATGCCGACAGATGTTTAGCAGTCGATAAAAATGGCGAAATCATTGACGGAGATCATATAATTGCCGCTGTTGCGCTTGACATGAAAAAAAATTCTGAACTTGAGCCAAATACTGTTGTAGGCACTATAATGTCTAACATGGGATTTGAAAATTTTCTAAAAGAAAATGAAATTAATTTTATAAGGACACAAATTGGTGACAGATTCGTTATTGAGAAAATGAAACAGTCAGGTGCTTTAATCGGAGGTGAGCAATCAGGGCATGTCATTTTTTCAAAATATTCGACTACTGGTGATGCCATTTTGACTGCTATAATGCTTATTAATTTAGTTTCTCGTTTAAATTTAAGAGATTCGTCTGAAATTTCAAAGCTTTTCAAGCCGTATCCGCAATTTATAAAAAATATAAAAATTTCGCAAGAAAATAATATTCTTGAAACAGATAATTTCAAAAAATTAATTAAAAAAATTCGAGATTTTCTTGCAGATTCCGGCAGAATTTTTTGTCGCAAATCAGGTACTGAGCCACTAATAAGAATTATGTGCGAATCTAATAATTTAAATAATTTAGAAAGAGCCGAACAAGAACTTAATAAATTTATTTCTGGTATTTAACCGGATATGCTAGGAGTAAAAATTTGGGTTCAAATATAAAATTAAAATCTAAAATCAAAAACTGGAAGATTTTGAGTCAATTTATTGAGCTGTTTTTACAAAAATATTATTGTGATAAAAAATTTATTTATGAATTTTTATTATCCTGCGAAGAAATATTTGTAAATATCTGCCTTTATGCTTACAAAAGCTCAGGAGGCGAAATATCTGTTGATATTTGCGTGCTAGAAAATTATATAAAAATCGTTTTTTCTGATAGCGGTATAAAATTTGACCCTACGAAATTTGAAAATAAAAATATAAATAGTAAAATATATGACAGAAGACCCGGCGGTCTTGGTATATTTTTGGTAAAAAAATTCATGAGCAGCATGAAATATGCCAGAAAAGAAAACAAAAATATTCTTGTTATGACTAAAAAAATTGGTAGGTGATTAGTTATGGATAACAGACTGACGTTTGATTTAAAAAATACAGACAGCCTGACTACTCTTTATTTAATCGGTAAAATTGACACTCTTGGTGCGAGAATTTTTGAGAAAAAAATCAAAGAAGTTCTTGCGCAGGATATTAGAAATTTAAAATTTAATTTTAAAGGCGTTGAATATTTAAGCAGCTCTGGGCTTAGAATAATACTTTATACAAAAAAAGAAATGCAAAAACGCAATCCGGATTCTGAATTAATTATCGAAGACCCTCAAAAACAAGTCGTAGATGTTCTTAGTATGACTGGATTTTTAGATGAAGTAGTGGAGGTTGAATATACTGGAGACAAAAATATTTCTGGATAATGCTTCGACGACGAAGCCTCTTGAAAGTGTGATAAAAACGACAGGTGAGGCGATGCACAAATTTTACGGCAATGCTTCGTCTTTTCACAAATTGGGAATAATTTCTGAAAAAATTATAAGAGAAACTAGAAATTATATTCTTGATTTTTTAAACGATTCTGATGGCAATTTTTATTTTACTTCTGGCGGCACAGAATCTAATAATCTGGCGATTTTTGGTGCTAATAATATTAAAAATCTTAAAATTATTTTGAGTTCTACGATAGAACATGCTTCTGTATATAATTCGATTAAGTATTTAGAAAATTCAGGAGTTAAAACAAAATATTTAGTTCCGGATAGTAATTTTGAAATCTCAGAACAAAAACTTGAAGATTTAATATCAAGCGATACTGATTTTATAAGCATTATGCATGTTAATAACGAAACTGGAATGATTTTGCCTATAGAAAGAATATCTGAGATTAAAAATAAAAGGTGCCCAAATGCGATTTTTCATGTTGATGCCGTACAAAGCTTTGGAAAAATTTTTATAGACGTAAAAAAACTTGGTATTGATTTATTAAGTATCAGCGCGCATAAAATTCATGGTCCAAAGGGAATAGGTGGGCTTTATGCTTCAAAAAAAATAAACTTACATCCGATTTTATTTGGTGGCAAACAGCAAAATAAAGTTCGCCCTGGGACTGAACCTGTTGAACTTATATCCGGATTTAAAACAACTGTAAAATATGAAAATTTAAATATACAAAAAAATTATGAATATATAAAAAAAATTAATAATTATGCAAGAGAAAAATTTTCAGAAATTAACGGAATTATTATTAATTCTCCTGATAGTGCTTCGCCATATATATTAAATATTTCTGTTTTGGACATTAAATCTGAGATTTTACTTAATTTTCTTTCTGAAAATAATATTTTTGTTTCGAGTTCTTCGGCGTGCACCGGAAATTCAAAGAGTCATGTTTTGACGGCTGTGAATTTACCTGAAAATCGAATCGAAAGTGCAATAAGAATTAGTTTTTCGATTTTTAATTCTGTGCAAGATATTGATAAATTATGCGAGCTTATAAAAAAAGCTCAAAAAAATTTAATAATTTGAAGCAGGGGTTCGAGTGGAAAGAGAAATTTTAATAAAATTCGGCGAAATTTTTTTAAAAGGAGAAAATAAAGCAAAATTCGAAAAAGCTCTTTTTGATAATATAAATCAAAAAATAAATAAATTCGGAATTTTTAATATAAAAAAAATGGGCTCTGTTTTTGCTGTAAGTGGCGAAAATACTGAAAAAATTTTGAGTATAATTAAAAAAATTTTCGGAATTTCTTCGATTTCTTATGCTTATAAAACTAGTAAAAATATTGAAGAAATTAAAAACGCAGCCGAAGAAGAAATAGAAACAAAAATAAAAAATAAAAATATTAAGTCTTTTAAAATCGAAGCCAAAAGAACAGATAAAAGTTTTTATTTGAATTCGCTCGAAATTTGCACAAAAATCGGCGAGTTTATATTAAAAAAATTTAATTTAAAAGTCGACGTTCATAATCCTGATTTAATTATAAAAATCGAAATAAGAAATCATGCTTATGTTTATTCAGAAAAAATTCTGGGCGCTGGAGGTCTTCCTGTTGGCACGAGCGGGCTTGGTACTGTTATGATTTCCGGCGGCATAGACAGCCCTGTAGCTACTTTTATGATGGCCAAACGAGGCTTAAAAATTAATGCCGTGCATTTTTCTACGCCGCCTTATACAAGCGAGCGTTCAGTCGATAAAGTCAAAAGAATTCTTAAAAAAATTTCTGAATATTCTGGAACTATAAAATTTTTTAATATTAATTTTAGTGAAATTCAAAAAGAGATAAAAAAATTATGTGCCGAAGATTTAGTGACTATAATTTCCAGGCGATTTATGAGTAAAATTTCACAAAAAATCGCAATTTCAGAAAAGAGTTCATGTTTGATAACCGGCGAAAGTTTGGGTCAAGTTGCAAGTCAGACTGTTAGTGCTATAAATTGCACGTCTCATGATATTTTTCTTCCGGTTTTTAGGCCCCTAATAGGCTTTGATAAATCAGAAATAATAAATATTTCCAAAAAAATAGGCACTTTTGAGATTTCTATCGAAGATTTTGAAGACTGCTGTTCGCTTTTTAGTCCCAAAAGACCTAAAATTAATCCTGTTTTGAAATTTGTCCAAAATAACGAATTAAAAATTAAAAATCAAGACGAATTAATAAAAAATGCAATAAAAAATTGCGAAACTTGTGAGATAAATTAATATGCTGGTTTTAAAAAATTGTCTCTGGTAACATTAGAGAGATGGGTTGATGAAAAATACAATTAAGAAATGATAATTTTCTCCGGCAGCGCCGGAGAAATAGATCGATAAAAAATTTGTTAGAAATTAATGTGAGAAATTAATATGTCGATTTTTAATATAGACGTAATGACTTTATTTCCTGAAATATTTAGCTTGACTATGCAAATCGGAATAATAGGTCGAGCGATAAAAAATAATATAATAAATTTAAAATGCCATCAGATACGTGATTTTGCTAAAAATAAACACAGAAGAGTCGATGATTATCCGTTTGGCGGCGGCGAGGGCATGATTATGATGGCGGAGCCTATATTTCAGACTTTTGAGCATATAAAAATTATAAGACAAAAAACGCCGTATTTAATTATGATGTCACCGAAAGGCAAAGTTTTAAATCAGGAAATAATAAACAGAATTCGAAATTTTCAGGATATAGCAATTTTGTGCGGCAGATACGAAGGCATTGACCAAAGATTAATAGACGAAATAGTTGACGAAGAAATTTCGATTGGGAATTATGTTCTGACCGGTGGAGAGCTACCGGCATTAGTTTTTTTAGATACTATTATCAGAACTCTGCCCGGAGTACTTTCATCAGAAAATTCTTTTAAACACGAGAGTTATTATAATAACACGCTTGAGCACCCGCAATATACACGGCCTCAAGTTTGGCACAACAAAAAAGTGCCCGAAGTTTTGCTCTCGGGCAACCACAAAGAAATTGAAAACTGGAAAAATCAAAACAGTTTTAAATATTAAGTTTTACAAATTGCTCTGGCGGCGCTGGAGAAAGCTACTTTTGACTTAATTTTTAAGTTCCAAAAAAGTTGAATTTGATATAAAATAAAAAAATTCAATCTCAAATTCCGCTATTTTTTTCAAAAAAAGTTGACTTTTATCTTTTTTTATGATATAAATAAAGTGTATTGAATTTAAAAGGAATGTGGTCATTATGAATAGAAAATTTAAAAAAGTAATCGCATCGCTTTGCAGTGTGATAGCGCCTGCAACTTTTAACAATGGTCTGACAAGTAATAGTATAGTCAAATCGATGCAAATCCCTAACAACATTCAAAACGAAATTGATAACAAAATTAATAAAATTCGTACTTCACGACGTTTTCGAAATGCACCTACTATATTAAAAATGGCAGAAGAACTAGTGGAAAATAGTATATTGATAAGTAATGGTTACAAACCAAAAAAATGCAAATATTTAAATGGCGATGTTAAAGAAATGGTTATGCAATATGAATCATTACTAGTTAAAAACAGTAATCAAGAAGATGAGGCTGTTGCAGATTTACTAGACCCTTTGAGCAAATTAAATATTGTTAAAACCGGTTATAAATATCTTGTGAAAAGTATAGCAACACTCATTCCCGGAATTTTAGCAACTGTTGCAGGAATTAAAGGCATAGGAATTGCAATGGAAACTTTGCGAGCAAGACAAATGGATAAAATAAACGAGCAAAGAAGAAAAAAAGCGCAGGAAAGTTATGATAAAGTGCGAAAAGATTTATATTCAAGTTCATCGATAGATTATTCAAAAGATTGGAAGAATATTGCGAAAGAATTTGATAAACTTAAGGAAAAATCTCCGCATAACGCTGAGCCAATAAGTAAAATAGTTGCATTGCTTCGTGGATATTTTGCCTCCTGCAAAGAAGATCCAACCAAAAAATGTCTGGTTTTATCTATGTATGGTACTCCCGGTTGTGGTAAAAGCTCATTCTGTGAGGATATGGCAAAAATTTTAGGTGCTAATAATCCTGTTAAAATTAGTTACGCCGATTTCGACCCTGCAGATAAAGAGTTGAGTGTAAGAAAACAAGTTAGCGGCAAATGGCATGTAGGCGACCAAGAACGCGGATATTTTGCTTATGGAAAGCTCGTTTCGGCTTTAAAGCACAACAAGCATCCGTTCATAATCCTTGATGAGCTTGATAAATTGCCAAAAGAGATTATTTCACTCCTATGGGATGCCGTTGACACCGGCAGAATAAACATTGACGGCGAAGATATAAACTGCGAAGGCGCGGTATTTGTATTGCCCACCAACCAATCGCTTTCGGAGATTAAATTAGGCGGAGATACTGATGACAAGAATATGGCGAGCAAGGCACTGATCAGCAGAATTCGTATGTTTAAGTTTAATAAACCAAGAGAAAAAGACTATAAAGTTGCTATAACAAAACTTTTGGCAAGAATTACTGCCAGCACAAAGAAAAATTACAAATTAGAGCTTAAATACGATGAAGATATTATTAATTATATAGCTAAAAAATGTGTAGAAAATGATTTTGGTATGCGTTCGATACCGCTTTTTGATGCATTAATAAGAGGTGCTATTCAGGAAAAATATGACAAAGAATGCGAAGCTATCGGCACGCCGAGTGTTCAGAGTATAAAGTTAGATATTAATGATATAAATAGTAGTGAAAAAAGGGGAAAATTAAATTAAAAAAATAAAAAAACACATCATTTTCTACGGTGCCACCGGAAAGAGCACTCCTGGTTTAATTTTTAAATTTCGAAAGGAATCTATTGAAAATTTTGTTTCTATGTAGTACAATGATTAGCAAATTTTTGGATTTTAGTTTGAAACATAAATGAGGCAAAGTGGTAATAAACTATTGGTGTGTTTGTAAATTCAAATATTTAATTTATTTTTTTTAAAATTTAAACAATATTTGGAGGTTAATATGGCAAAAAAAATAAGAACTAAATTAGCTTTAATACTGGCAATAAGTTTATCGACAACGCCGGTTTTGGCTATGGAAGAAGTAAAAGAACAAGAAACTAATCAGCTGGTGACTAATAATAAAAATTCAAGTGTAAAAGCTGATTTGACGGAAGAAAGGTTTCCTAGACATATCAAGGGTCTGGATGATTGTGTTACTTTTCTGCCTGTTGCTGGTAAAAAAACTTTACTTAATTTTATTTTAGTAGGTTGTTACACTATAGGTCGGGTTTTATATACATGGGGCGGTGGTTGGAATGCAGAAGACGATGGAGCATCTAAGCTAACAAAGACTATAGGGCTTGCTGAGTCTATTTTAGATTTTACTCGTTCACATTACAGCAAAAGTAAGCCTAATACAGAAAGTACGGAAACATACAAATTTGAAGTAAATGGTGAAATAAAAGAAAGTGAAGCAAAAATTGAGGCTAAAGACGAAAGAGGCAACACTATTTTAAAGAATGGTTCAAAATTCGATATGTTTAAATATATTTATGATGGTTTTGACTGTTCTGGTTTTGTAGGTTGGATTGTTTATAACACGTTAAATACAGAAAATGATAATGGAGAAGGATATGTAGGGCCCTCAACTACAAGGGCAGAATTTTTTAGCAAAAGGGGTTGGGGAGAGTTAAAACAAATTACCAAAGAACAAATAGAAAATGGCACCTATGAGCTTTACCCTGGAGATATAGTGAGTATTCAAGGGCATGTGTATATTTCTTTAGGTAAATGCAATGATGGCAGTGTTGTCTTATTGCATTCTAGTCCTCCTGGTGTTTGGATTATGGGAACAACTGATAAAGACGGAAATAAAAATAGTGACGCCATTAAACTTGCTGAAAAATATGGTCAGAGATACCCGATAGCGTATAAATGGTTGAATGAAATTGACAAACGAGGGGTTAAAAAGAACTGGGATAAATATTTCAATGCAGGGGCAATAAAACGTTTTCTTTGGTATGTTGACGGCAAAAAAGGTATTTTAACTGACCCGGAAGGCATTCAGAAAATGTCTCCAGAGAAAGTGCTCGAACGAATTTTTGTTAATCCAAATGATAGACTTGAAACTGAAAAATTAAGTTAAAAGTTATCTTAGGTAGTGCAGAAGAAAAGTACATGCAAGATCGTTCCCAGTTTTGGAGAGCGATTTTAAAAATTAGGATTTTATTGTATCAATTTTTTATACTTTTCTTAGTATAGACCCCCAAAATTTAGGATAAAATATGATTTATTTTCAAAAAATTCTCCTAACTTCAGCAATTTACCATTATATAAGTAAGCTGTATAACCACGCACGAAATTAATATAGCAATAAATTTATCCGAGAAAATAAGCGGTATTATAACTCCGATTCCGAAAGCTAAAAATAAAAATCCTGGA
>CAMNDS010000010.1 GCA_946535695.1 uncultured Clostridia bacterium
ATTTTCAGCAATACCCTACGGCGATTCCGGATAGAATAACACTTTTTGCAATTATTTTACCCGTTATACCAACTATTACCAGCAGTCCCTAAACACTTATTTCCAAACATCATTTTTAGATAATCACGAAAAGCTTTTCCCCAAGAATTTTCTCGAACTCCACATCCAATTGTTGCAACCCATAATTCAGCTATAAATTCACATGAGCTATCCATTGCTCTGCCCGATAAATGACCAAATTTTATATTGTTATTTTTCGAAAGCTTTTTACACAAAATATCCTGGTAATCATAGATATGCCAAGATATATTTGAAACTTTGAAAGTTCTTTTTTTTTCTATATTTAAATTATTTTCTTTTAATACATGTAAAAGTATTAAAAAATTTATAAAATTAGTCAATTTTGAACCATTAATATTTACATATATCTGGCCTCTCAAGTCGGCCCATTCCCAATTTGCATATTTATTAATATACAAATTTTCTAATCCAACTTCATTAATCCAATATGCCCTGTATATGCCATCCAGATCATCGCCTCTTATAAAAAATTCATGAAGAAAATGACCTGATTCATGTATTATAGTATTTACTAAATTAGCTATTTCTCTTTTTTTATCATCCCAATTGCTCATAGCAAGCATTTTGTTCGAAACGTATTTGTCCAATACACTTGATTTGCCTGAAGGCCAAAATGCTTTCGGATTTTTTAAAGGCAAGAAAAACTCGCCTTTATTAAATTTTTGAATGTATTTATCAAAATTCAAATTAATATTTTTACAATTACCCAAATCATTAATTGCATTCCAAGTATCAAATTTTTTGTCACTTAAACTTGCTCCAAATGAATGTTCAGAAGGTGTATATGAAACCCCACATGTATCATTCCTGGTTTTAAATGTTAATTTTTGTTTCATTACACCATTCAAATCCATGATAGCTTTTTTAAAAACAGGAATTTCTGCTAATAATTTATCTACTACTTTATAATATAAATATTTTATTCTTTTATCAGCCTTATCCCAATTTTTATTTAATTGTATAATATCTTTATGGGAAGATATAAATTTGTTTTCTAAATCTTTGATAATTTTATCAAATTCATCAGTTCCATATTTGCTTAAATCATTACTTAATTCTTCTAAATTTATATCAAAATTTGCCTTTACATCACATTGATTCATCACAATTACTGAAGCAGATATAATCGATGACAATATTTTGCGGTTAAAACGATTCATTGAATAAATCCTCCTTATTTTTATTTTGCTATGTTTAACAGAACAACATTTTTATTATATTACATATAAATAATTTTGTCAAGTATTTTATATAATCTTATTAGCAAAATTATATAAAGTAGTTTAATAAGGAAATTTATACATTAGATTTCTTTCGAAACTGCAAAATTAAATTTGGAATCTCTCTCCGTCGACGCTTGAGGAAGTAGGTTGTTCTATTATTGTTATAATGTGCAAAATTTTCTTTTTTCGATTTAACGTTTCAGCCTTGAAAGAAATCTAATGCATTGACTTTTTCAAGTCCAATTGATATAATAGAATTGCAAATTTAATTAAATAGAATATGAATGTTGAATTTTTTAAAATTTATGCAGAAGGTTGCTATGGCAAAAAGCAAGCTAAAAGTTGTGTTGGCAATTTTAAGTACTATCAGTAGGGTCAGCATTACCACCGCGGCAAATGTAGAAAAAAATAACTTTCAAGTTAAAACTGATAAATTTTTTATTGATTCCAAGTCTGTTTTAACCGGGGCATCGGGCGCCACTGCTTTGATGGCTGCAGGACTTCTGATTAAATATTTATTTTTCAACGAGGTGAAAAATTGTGTTAATTTACTCATAGAAGTCCTAAAAGTTCGTAAAGTTGCTAAAATTTATCTTATATTTAATGACCAGGTGGGAGCTTTTTTCTTTGATTGTCGAAATAATTTAATTTCGATTGAAGATTCGCTTCGTAACAAAGATGTTGAAAAATTAATGGGGATTAAAGATAGTACTAACTTTGACGAGAGAGCAAAAATTAGATTTGATTTTTCTAAAAGATTATCAATTGGCTTGGAATTTTTTAAACAAAGTGTGAATGGTTTAATGTCCAACTTTTTGTTTAAGAAAGACAACAAGCCGCACAACGAAGTATTTAGAATGGACAAAAATGGCAAAATTATAATGTGGAAACTTAATAAAGAACAATGGAAAAAAGAACAAGAAGAAAAAATAAAAAATTCTTCCGGAGCAGAAAAATATATGCAAGAAAAAACTTTAAAATTAATTATGGATATTTTTGAAAATGAAGTGATTAAAAAAGTTTTAACTGCTGCTTATGAGCAAGGTATTTATGGCAGAGCCGATAACATTGGCATCAATGAAGGTAAAATACTGGAAGGTGATATTAAGTTTTTGAATAATAGTAAAAAAACATAAAAAGATAGATACTCTTCATACGACGCTGGATAGAATTTTTTAACCTAATTTTTAAGTTTTAAAAGGTTTAATAGACAATTTTATCCGTTGGTATTAGAATTTGCTGTTTTTAAAATGCCTAATTAATCACATAAAACTGTAAATTACATATTATGTATTAACGGTCGTAAAGACCGAAAGAGAAAATTTTAGGAGGGTTTTTACTCATGTGCAACAACTTATTTGGCGGTAATTCTTGTTCAAATCTCATATGTTTACTTTTAATTATGTGCATGTGCGGATGTTGTAACAATTCAAATAATGGATGTGGAAATTGCGGAAGTTGTGGAACCTGCTAAGATTTTATTTTTAGTATTCCAAAAAAATCTTTTTCTCCGGCAATAGCCGGAGAAATTATCGCAAAACACTACAACGAAAAACTCCCTTACAACGATTAATTAAAGAAATTAATCGAAAAAGTAACTTTTAAATAATAAAATTCAGAAAAAATTATTTCAACATATTTCGATAATTGTTTGATCCCTTTTATTTATATATTTTTTGCATTGTATCAAACAAAAAAGTCTTGAAAAAAAATATTTTTTTGTTTACAATGCCAATTGATGATTATTTGTGCATTATAAACATCATTTCGAAGTTTTCGCTTATAAAAATATTTAATTTGACGATTTTGTTGTTTAAAACAACCACATTTTAAATAATAAAACTTCGACAATTATCAAATCATTCTTTAGGCAAAGCATTTGTTTCTTATACGTAAAAAATATAGGAAAAATAATCACTTGTGTAAAATATGCACAATTTTCACAAATATGCATTATTTAAAAAGTTCAGGATGGCTACGACTCCAATTGAACAAATATATTTGTATAAGACCTCGATATTTTCCAAAATCAACATCAAGATTTTTGAAATATTTTTCAATAACTTTTTTGATCCAAACATCAACAGGAAAACAATCAAACCTATGGAAACCATAAAGCATAGTGCACGCGGCAACTTTCGGTCCAACACCATTGATTTTCTGCAAAGCGCAAAGGGCATCACAAGTGTTCATAGTTTTAATTTTTTCAAAGTCAACTTCTAGGTTAAAAATTTTTCTTGCTGCATCGATAATATATTTAGAACGAAAACCTGCTTTTATTGGTTCCAGATCTTCAATTTTGAGTTTTGCTATTAGTTTATAATCCGGAAAAGAGTAAATACCACCTAATTTTTCCCCAAAATTTTCACAAAAACGATTGATTATCGATTTTATTCTGGGAATATTATTATTTTGAGAAATAATAAACGAACAAAGAGTCTCCCAAGGATTTTGATTTAAAATATGTATGCCTCGGTTTTCACTTACAGCTTTTATTAAAACCGAACCAAATTTTGAAAAATAAGGAATGAGTTTTTCGTAATCAAATTCTAAATCAAAGTACGAACGCCAAAATTTTTTGTTAGTAATCTCGGATTCTATTTGTAAAAAATTATTTTCAATTTTTACTTTGGTTAAATTCCCAGAAACAACACCAAACCAAGTATCTGACTTTTTATACCAGCGGAAACATTGGCCGCAATCCAATGTCTTATCTAAGTCGAATGATTTTTCAATTGTTAAATTAATAACCATGTTTAAATTTCAATTTTCTGAGAAGAATATAAATTATCAGTCTACATAAAGGAGAGAGATAAAAATGAGTAATGCAGTAAAAAAAGGTGACATTTTCTTTGCTGATTTAAGCCCATCAATAGGTTCCGAGCAAAACGGCACAAGACCTGTTTTGATAGTCCAAAACAACACAGGCAACAAATTTAGTCCTACAGTAATTACGGCAGCAATAACAAGTCATCACAAAAACGACCTGCCGACCCATGTTACAATTAAATCCGAAGAATGTCAAGGTTTGAAAAAGGATTCAGTTGTACTGCTCGAACAAATCAGAACTCTTGATAAACGTAGGTTAAAATTTAAACTTGGCTCAATTAACCAAAATTTAATAAACAGAGTAGATAAAGCTCTAACTGTCAGCTTAGGACTGACGATTTGAAATTATAGGTATTTCTAAAGGTAGATAAAAGCAATGTACTTAACCATTGCATTGCTAAAAAAGGTAGATTGAACAAATAATTTTGAAGAGTGAAATTATGATGACATGGAACAAACAAGTACTTGTTATGAAGAAAATAACGCTGAAAAACATTATGGGTATTTAAACCAATATAACAAATATATAACATACAACCAAATATTTTTTGGTAATTAATAATATTAACTTCCTGATTTGATTAGTAAATTTCACAATTAAATTCCAGAAACGTCAACACTATTTTTCACCTTCACCTACCAAAATCTGGCGTTGAGACTTTGATTATACAGCACAAAAACTAAATTGTCAAGAAAAAAACAAAAAATTTAATTATTTTTACGACTAAGCAAATTCCCAAATACATCTGCTATAAAATCTTTTAGACGACGCTTAGACTTTCCGGCATAGCTGGAAAAAAATTCTTGTATATTTTTGGAATTTATAAAATTGAATGGGAAAATAGATTTATAGAAGATTATCATTTATAAAAATTGATGATTTATTTTATTAAAAGTTTCTATTATAAATTTCTTTTCTTCTAGACTTTTATAATCTTTATCATTTTTAATTTGGAATAACTATACAATATTTTATATATACTTCTAGAATTTAAAAAATTATAACTTTTAGATATACAAACGATTTGTTAAAAAACTGATGAGTGCAAATACCGCAAGATTTTTTAATTTAATTTTAATTTATTTCTTAATTAATTGCAATCGGGTCAACACCCATTTTGGTGTAATAATCCTTTATTGCCGCCTTAATTGATTGCTCAGCTAAAAGCGAACAATGAATCTTATTAGGTGGTAATTCGCCAAGATAATTAATTACATCATTATTGGTAATTCCCAAAGCTTCTCCAATAGTCTTTCCTTTAATAAGCTCCGTTGCGACCGAACTCGTGGCAATCGCCGCAGCACAACCAAAAGTTTTAAACTTAGCATCAATTATAATCCCACCTGAAATCTTCAGATACATTTTCATAATATCACCACAATGAGAATTTCCTACCTCACCAATACCATCAGCATCCGGAATTTCTCCGACATTTCTGGGATTTAAAAAATGGTCCATAACTTTTTCTGAATATTTCAAATAAACCTCCGATCAGCCAAGTATTTTAGAAACCTCTTGGGCAAAATTTTCATCTTTTTTTTTCAGCCCTTCGCCGCGCTCATATCTTACAAACTGATCAACAGTTATTTTTTGACCTACTGCCGATGAAATTTTATCCACATATTGCGCAACTGTTAACGAACTGTCTTTAACGAATTCTTGATGCAATAAACAATTTTCTTTAAAATATTTGCCAATTCTTCCCTCTACCATGCGCTGTGCGATTTGTTCAGGCTTGCCTTGCGCTTTTGCCTGCTCCATCAAAATTTTCTTTTCATGCTCCAAAACATCGCTTGGGACTTCGTTTTTACTCAAATAAAGCGGATTTATCGCCGCAATCTGCATTGCGACGTCTTTAGACATTTTTTGAAAAACTTCATTGCCAAAAATACCACTATCAGCATCAAATTTTACTAAAACAGCAATTTTTCCATCAGCATGAATATACGACGAAGTAACACCATCTAAAAATTTAAAACGCCTTATTTTAATATTTTCGCCGATTTTTAAAATTTTTTCGTTTAAAACTTCATTTAAATTTTTCGAAAAGCCTTCAGGAGTCACCTTAAGCAGCGATTCTACATCAGAAGGTTTGTTTTTTAAAACACATTCGATGCATAATTTAACAAAATCTTTAAATTCATTGTTTTTTGCTACAAAATCTGTTTCAGAATTTACTTCAATCAAAGCTCCGCCACCCGAAGTCGAAATTGCAAAAGCCATGCCCTCCGAGGCGATTCTTCCGGCCTTTTTTGCAGCAGTCGCCAGCCCTTTTTCACGCAAAAAATCTATCGCTTTGCTCTCATCGCCCCCCGAATGCGCCAAAGCTTTTTTGCAATCCATCATTCCACAGCCCGTTTTTTCGCGCAGCTTCTTTACATCTTCAGCACTAAATGACATTCGACAACACCTCTAAATTTTTTATTTTATTAATTTATTTTTGATTCAGAATCCAAATTAAAATTATTTTCTTCATTTTTAATGCCGGGAATATCAGAAAAA
Source organism: uncultured Clostridia bacterium (assembly GCA_946535695.1). Classification (GTDB taxonomy): domain Bacteria; phylum Bacillota; class Clostridia; order Oscillospirales; family Acutalibacteraceae; genus Improbicoccus. The sequence goes on from CAMNDS010000010.1 coordinate 6,637, forward strand.
TCGATATCAATTTTTTCGTCATCAACAACTTCGCCTTCGTGCCCCTCAATAATTGCATTAGCAACAGTTCTGCACAAAAGCTTTACCGAACGCACAGCATCATCATTTGCAGGAATTACGTAATCAATAACACTTGGGTCACAATTAGTATCACAAATTGCAATAACGATTATACCCAAAGTTTTAGCCTCGCGCACAGCAATAGCTTCTTTTTTGGGGTCAACAACGAATAAAGCATCGGGCAGACTTTTCATTTTTCTTATTCCGCCGAATTTTTTTATTAATTTTTCTTTTTCCAAAAGAATTTGAGTACTTTCTTTTTTGGTCATATAACTCAAAGTTCCATCGGCTTCCATAGTTTCAATATGTTCAAGCCTTGCGATACGTTTGCGGATTGTTTTTAAATTTGTTAAAGTTCCGCCCAGCCACCTAGAATCTACGTAGGGCGCACCGCATCTGCAGGCTTCTTCCTGAATAGCCTCTTTTGCTTGTTTTTTTGTTCCAACGAACAAAATAGTTTTATCTTCTTCGCTCAAACTTCTTATAAAATCATAAGTTTTATCGAGCATATACGAAGTTTTTTGCAAATCGATAATGTGTATACCATTTCGCTTAGTATAAATATATTCCGCCATTTTGGGGTTCCACCTTCTGGTTTGATGCCCAAAGTGTACACCAGATTCAAGCAATTGCTTCATAGATACAACGGTTTTTGACATAAAAAAACAGCTCCTTTTAGTTTTTTCTTCCGCTAGACCAAGATCAAACTAACCCTTAAGGGCACAAATTTGACGGCGCCGAGCGTGATTTTTAATAGTAAAGTCTAAATTATAGCACATTTTATTTTTTTTGCAATAGTAAATCCAAGATTGTATTGCTAAAAAAGATAGACTATTTTCTCCGGCGGCGCCGGAGGAAATGTTTGAACTCTTACTCTTTTATATTAATTTATACATGGAGATAATTTTTTTATGAATTTATCGCTTCTATTCATTTTGGCAATACCCCAAGATAACGGTAAAAAATTAATGTATTTTGGTACTCAAGCTTAATCTATACATCTTATAGGCATCTTTTAATTTAAATTTTATATCAATAGTAGAGCTCTGCCTGATTTTGGCATTCTAAAAAAATAGATACTTTCTCCGGCGGTATCAGAGAAAGTATTTTCAATTTTTCAGTTTTAATTTCAAAATAACCTACTTATGGCTGACAAAAACTTGCGCTTTGAAACTTATATTTCAACTTTTTTTGGATAATTCTGTTCTGAATCCCATAACTTCTTTTTTTAAATGGTCTAAACAAATAATTTTTATTCTTTTGCTGCTTTTTAAATCAAAAATAAATTCAAAAGAGTCTTTTATTAATAAAGATACTCTATTTTTATTGATATTATTACATTTAACTGCAAAATCGAGCAAAAAATTTACTATTTCAGTGTAATTATATGATTCATTAACATCTTTTGGTGGAATTTCATCCAAAAGTATATTACGCAAATAATTAAGTGAAAAATTTTTAAATACGTAATTTTTACTAAATTCGTTTGGCATAAACGTTGTAATGTTCATATCATAATGCCCGGATGATAAATTATTATTAAAAGATTCTATTTCTTTCACTAATCCCTTAATGTTTTTATTTTTACGTCTATAATAGTCTACAACAGGAATAAATGGGAGACTGGTAATAGTCAACGACAGACCTACAGTCGTTACTTTTACAAGCCTAACCGCCCACTTTTCAAGTTCATCTAAACTTGCTTTTACAGCTGTTTGGCTAGACAAAACAGACGCCAATAATACTGAAGCATACACTTTTCTTTTTATTCATATCTAACTCATCTCCTTATTAAAAATTATATCAACAATTTTTGATTTTGTCAAGAAAAACATTTAAAATACATTAAAATTCTTTCGAAACTGGTAGCAGGCATTCTCTCCGGCGTCGCCGGAGAAAATTAAGTGTATATGTTATAAATATGATTTAATAAATTCTCTGAATATTGGCTGAACTTTGTTCGGGCGGCTTTTGAATTCAGGGTGAAATTGAACTCCTATATAAAACTTATGCTTCGGTATTTCTACAACTTCGACCAATACTCCGTCGGGAGAAATCCCTGATATTATCATGCCGTTATTTTCAAACTGTTCCCTAAAGTCATTATTAAATTCATAGCGGTGCCTGTGACGTTCAGAAATTTCATCAGTGCCATAAATTTCTTTGAGTTTTGTATTATCTTTTATCTTGCAAACATAAGCGCCGAGCCGCATAGTTGCTCCTTTTTCCTCAATATCTTTTTGGGTTTGCATTAAATGAACAACTGGTGTACAGGTTTCTGAAAATTCAGCAGAATCAGCGTCTGAGATACACAAAACATTCCTTGCAAATTCGATTACCGCAATTTGCATCCCTAAACAAATTCCAAAATAGGGAATATTATTTTCTCTTGCGTATTTTGCTGCGGTTATCATGCCGGATATTCCTCTGGAATCGAAGCCTCCAGGTACTAATATGCCTTTGCAGTCTTTCAGCATATCTTTTACTGTAAATTCTGTTAAAAGTTCTGCATTTACCCATTCTATTTGAATATTCACTTTCCAAAAAATTCCTGCATGGTTCAAAGATTCGATTATTGAAAGATAAGCATCTCGGAATTTAATATATTTGCCAACTATTGCTATTTTTACAGTTTTGTTATTTTTATCTATATTTTTGACCATATTTTCCCAATCTTTTAGATGAGTATCCTGGCAATTTATCGCTAATTCTCGCACCACAATATCTGAAAAGTTACTTTTTTCGAGCATCAGCGGGACTTCATAAAGCGAGGGCATTGATAAATTTTCAATCACGCAATCTGATTTTACGCTACAAAAAAGTGCAATTTTTTCTTTTATTGTGTTATCTAAATTTTTGTCACATCTTGCAATTATTATATCAGGGTTAATTCCGAGTGAGCGCAGTTCTTTGACTGAATGCTGGATTGGCTTTGTTTTATATTCGCCAGAAGCAGGAAGATAGGGAACAAGAGTCAAATGTATAAACAAGCAATTTTGTTTTCCGACCTCCATGAAAATTTGCCGGGCAGCTTCTACAAATGGCAAAATTTCGATATCGCCAACCGTGCCGCCGATTTCAGTAATGATAACGTCAGCCTTTGTGTTGTCTGCAAGCGAGTAAATAAAATTTTTAATTTCGTTTGTAATGTGTGGAATCACTTGAACGGTCTTGCCAAGATATTCGCCTTTGCGCTCTTTGGCTAAAACCTTCCAGTAAATTTGCCCCGAAGTAATATTTGAAAACTTATTTAAATTTTCATCCATAAATCTTTCATAATGCCCCACATCCAAATCAGTTTCGGTGCCGTCATCTGTTACAAAAACTTCGCCGTGTTGATAAGGGCTCATCGTGCCGGGGTCAACATTTATGTAAGGGTCAAATTTTTGTGCCGCAACTTTTAAACCCCTTGATTTTAAAAGCATTCCCAGCGATGCCGCTGTTATGCCTTTGCCAAGACCTGAAACTACTCCGCCGGTTACAAAAATAAATTTAGTCATAATACTCTCCTTTAAAAACTTTAACTGCTTCGCCGGTCATATAAACCGCATTATCATCAAATTCAATCTCAAGTTTTCCGCCTTTGAGGTTTGCCGTTACTTTTTCATTGCAATATTTTTTCGAAATAGCGCTCACTGCCGCAGCACAAGCTCCTGTGCCGCACGCTAAAGTTTCGCCGCTGCCGCGTTCAAAAACTCGAATTTTTATATTGTCTTTTGATTCAATTTTTACAAACTCAACATTAACACCATTTTTAAAACGCCTTGATTTTTGAACTTTTTTGCCTATATTTTCAATATCAATTTCATCAATATCATCTTCGCAAAAAATAACAAAGTGCGGATTACCAATTGAAAGATAAATTCCGCTTTCATTTGATATATTTTTTGGGATTTCCTCCAAATAAAAATTGTCGATAAATTCAGGCGACCCCATATGGACTTTAATTTTTGAAGTTTTTTCGGAACTCTCTATTAATTCGAGGGTTTTAACGCCTGCCAGAGTTTCGATTTTGGCAATATTTTCTTGCGAATTTCTTTTATTATCAAAAATATACTTGCCAACGCACCGGATTCCGTTGCCGCACATCTCGGCTTCGCTGCCGTCAGCGTTAAAAATCCGCATTTTGGCGTCTGCTTTTAAAGACGGCAAAATTAATATAAGTCCATCCGAACCCACTCCAAAGTGCCTATCAGAAACTTTTTTTGCAAGTTCGCTGGGATTTTCAACATTTTTTTCAAGACAATCTATGTAAACGTAATCATTGCCGCACGCTTGATATTTAAAAAACTCCAAATTGCCTCCCGAAGAGCATAAAAAAATAATTTTAAAAGTAAGTATTGATGATACGCGATTTTTTGAAAAAAATCTAGAGGTAACTATGGCAATCGGAAGATTAATTGTAAACGTTTTTGGGCAAAATCAAGGCGAACCCGTTGCAAATGCTGGCATTCAAATTTTAGATTCAAAAACCAAAAATATAATCAATCAGTTATTTACAAACAGTTCCGGTCAGTCTGATACGATAAGTTTGAGTGCCCCGGATGTTGAGTATTCACTGGAGCCCAACGCTCCAAAGCCGTATTCTGAATTTGATATTTTAGTGAATTACAATTCGCAAAAAATAACAGTCAATAATATCCAAATTTTTGCAGATACCACTGCGGTTCAGAATGTTTTTCTGAGTTTCTTGCCGAGTAACATTTCGTATAATATTCCGCCGCACAGTCTTTATGAAAATTATCCGCCAAAAATTGCCGAAGATTCTGTGAAAAAATTGCCGTTTCCCTCAGGATTAGTAGTCTTGCCGCAGCCAGTTATACCAGAATATGTTATAGTTCACGACGGAGTCCCAAGTGATAATTCGGCACCAAATTATTGGATTCCTTATAAAAATTATATAAAAAACGTATGCAGCAGCGAAATTTATCCGACTTGGCCCTACGAATGTATAGTTGCCAATGTTTTAGTTATTAATTCGTTTACTCTTAATCGAGTTTATACTGAATGGTATCGAAATCAAAATTATAATTTTACGATAACTTCATCGACTGCTTACGACCAGAGTTTTGTTTATCAGCGCAACATTTTTTCGAAAATTTCAGAAGTCGTTGACAGTATATTTTCGCAATATATTACCAAACCTGAGATAGAACAACCACTTTTTACACAATATTGTGACGGCGAAAACGTGAACTGTCCGGGCTGGCTTTCGCAGTGGGGTTCTAAGCAGCTAGCCGAAAACGGTGCAAATTATGTTGATATTTTAAAAACTTATTACGGCTATAATATTTATTTTGAAATGGCAAAGCAAGTCGAAGGCGTCCCGTCGTCGTATCCTGGCAGCGTTTTGCAAGTCGGCAGTCGAGGTAATTCTGTTCGAACTATACAAAATCAGCTTATCGATATAAATAAAAAATATCCATTAATACCTAAAGTTGCTGCAGACGGAATCTATGGCAACGAAACTGCAAATGCGGTTAAAATTTTTCAATCAACATTTGGGCTGCCTCAAACCGGAATTGTAGATTATGCCACTTGGTATGAAATCTCGCGCATTTATGTTGCGGTTAAAAAATTGTCATGATAATTTCTTAATTATTTAACCACTTTACCACAAAATTCGGCATACGTTTCATTTTTATCCTTATTCATAACATATTTACAAACTCTACCATTAAATTCAAAATAAAACGCTATATTTTTGTTGGTTTCATGATAATGATTATTAAAATGAATCGATTTTGGTTTAACACATTCACCCTGTGCATTTAGATCGCCTATAAAATTATTGTATGTTTCTATGATTTTTTCGATTATCCCATCACTTACTAATTTCTTTAAATAATTAATTTTTTCATTTATGTTTTTAAGACCGCCAATATTTGCCTCTTGCAATTTATTACGTTCAAACAGGTTAATATCATCAGGCAAATTATTTTTTCTTAAATCATTATATATATTTTCATAAATATTAACATCTCTTTCAACTATAACTTTAATTTTTTCCTTATCAATCTTTCTTATATAACCTTTGTTTTTGTTTTTAACAAATTCTTTATTTATATTATCGTCTATTTCTGTGAGCAAATCATCAAATTCTTGTTCTAATTTTTCTATACTTTTTCTAAATGAATCAAGATCTGTAAATTCAAAATCATTTTCTACACCTTCAAAATAAGTTTGCTCTATACCAAAAAAAACTTTATTCTGAATTTTTTTCTTTAAAAAAGATGTTATATATTCATCTGCTTTAACATTTGGCACAATATTTTTTTGTTTATTTTGATCAAGTTTTGGTGCTGTCTGTACTTTTTCTTCATTGATTTTTTCATTATCTTGTTGATTGCCTGAATTATCATCTATTTTACTCGGGATCGAATCTTTATTATCCTTATTTTTCGGCCAAAGAGCCCAAGTAAGAATACCGCCGGTGATTAAAAAAGCTGCGACAGAAGGGATACCGATTTTTAAAAGCAAATCTTTATTAAATTTTCTGGTAGGGGGGGCGACAGTAAGATTATTATTCTTTGAAATTTGAGTATTCACCTGAGGATTTAAAGCCTCGGATTTTCTGGCGCCGAAAACTGATGCAAAAAGCATAGCAGCCGCGGCCAATTTTTTCTTTCTGGAATCCATGAAAATACCCCCTAAAAAAAAATAAAATTGTAAGTCTTAGCAAATCATTGACTTTTTAATATTATAAAACAAAAGCCGAAAAAAGTCAAGAGGGAATGCGAAAAAATTTTAAAATTTAATTGAAGAGCAAAAAAATAAGGGAATTTTTAATTAAGTGGAATATAGGGGGAAAATGTTGAGTATAAAGTGTTTGGGAGGAATTTGGAGTATACGTGGTAGGATAAAAAAAGGGAAAAAAATCGAAAAAAACGGAAAAATTTTCAAAAAAGTGTTGACAAACAAATTTCATGATGTTAATATGATGAAACGCTTGTGAAAACAAGGACCTTGAAAATTAAATAACGCGAAAAACCCGTGAATTTTTTTAATTTCGGATCTTTATTCTTTTCCTTTCTTTATTTTTTAGAGAGTTCGATTCTGGCTCAGGACGAACGCTGGCGGCGCGCTTAACACATGCAAGTCGTACGAAGTCAGCAATGACTTAGTGGCGGACGGGTGAGTATAACATGAATAACCTTCCGTCGAGTGGGGGATAGCTTTTGGAAACAGAAGATAATACCGCATATTTCGAACTTGTCTCATGACTCGTTCGGCAAAGGAGCAATCCGCTCTTCGATGGGTTCATGCCCGATTAGCTCGTTGGTGAGTTAATAGCCCACCAAGGCTTCGATCGGTAGCCGTACTGAGAGGTTCTACGGCCACACTGGGACTGAGACACGGCCCAGACTCCTACGGGAGGCAGCAGTGAGGAATTTTGCGCAATGGAGGAAACTCTGACGCAGCGACGCCGCGTGAGGGACGACGGTTTTCGGATTGTAAACCTCTGTCCTCGGGGAAGAAACTAACGACGGTACCCGGGGAGGAAGCCCCGGCTAACTACGTGCCAGCAGCCGCGGTAATACGTAGGGGGCTAGCGTTGTCCGGAATTATTGGGTGTAAAGGGTGCGTAGGCGGTCTTTCAAGTCATTCGTGAAATCTGCAGGCTTAACCTGTAGCTTGCGTTTGATACTGTTGGACTTGAGTGAAGTAGGGGCAAGCGGAATTTCCGGTGTAGCGGTGAAATGTGTAGATATCGGAAGGAACACCAGTGGCGTAGGCGGCTTGCTGGACTTCTACTAACGCTGAGGCACGAAAGCTTGGGTAGCAAACAGGATTAGATACCCTGGTAGTCCATGCTGTAAACTTTGATTACTAGGTGTAGGGGGCCTGACCCTCTCTGTGCCGCAGTTAACACATTAAGTAATCCACCTGGGGAGTACGGTCGCAAGGCTGAAACTCAAAGAAATTGACGGGGACCCGCACAAGCAGTGGAGTATGTGGTTTAATTCGACGATACGCGAATAATCTTACCAGGTCTTGACTTTTGGCTAACGACGTAGAAATACTTTAGGTGCCCTTCGGGGAAAGTCAGAACAGGTGGTGCATGGTTGTCGTCAGCTCGTGTCGTGAGATGTTGGGTTAAGTC
>CAMNDS010000011.1 GCA_946535695.1 uncultured Clostridia bacterium
GGACTTGCGTTAGATATGGATGTAGCGCCCGGGCCAGATGATCCTAAGCAACCGTGGCGTAAACAACGCGAGATTAGTTATGATCTTTGTGAGTTCGACACTGAGTATGCTCCGATCATTAAAGTCGATGGTACACCATTATTTACTGATGAGGAACTTGAGTTAATTGAAAAATTCGATGAAGCAAAAAAGAAACTCGCAAAAGCTAAGACCGATAAAGCGAAGAAAGATGCAACAACAGCTCTTGAAGAGATCACGCCCGATGTGAAAACTTTGTATGTTAAGGCATTGAATTATCTTAAAGACGAAGCTCAAGTAATTGATCTCGAAAAGGAATGTACTTATCAGCCATGGAGTGAAGCCGTAACTACTCGCGTTAATAATTGGATCGATAAAGTTCTTGCTATGCAAGATCCTAAAATTGAAATCGTTAACGAAACAACAGTATCAGCTCCAGTAACTGAAGAGGTTCTAGGAGCTATCGCGGAGCCGACTGTAGATGAGATGCTCGATGGCGACGTACCATTCTAATACTAGGAAAATTACAAAAAGAAAAAAGGAGCTTAAGCTCCTTTTTTTCTTATAAATAACATCGACGATTATTCATTATACGAACTATCATATATAATAGACTCCCAGTCCCGATAACCATGACCAACAGTCATAGACATAAAGTCATCAATCGTACGTTTAATAGTTGCTGAGTCACTTAACGGTTGCTCTATATAGAAGAATATTCCATTATCACCATCAGCAGTTAAGAAATGATAAGTATCACCGTCTTTCGGATTAAATTCATCTGCAAGTAATTCCATTTGATCATATTTATCATCCGGGAAATTACCGAGTTCTATAACGCCATAATCCACATGATCCAACATATTTTTGCATACATTACAGAATTTCTTATAAAATGTTTTATTGGAACGCCAGTCGCTTGTACTAATATGATAGTCGTTCCAACCTAACCACTCTTCTTCGTTCTTAGTATTAGGATTAAAATCAGCCGCGAACTCTATAAGTTCTTCTATATTATATGCACTTACCGATATCGGTTTGATTTTAGCTTCATTTAATAAAGATTCATTAAGCTGTTCTTTTAACGTCTTCATATTCCTTTTCTTTATTTTTTCTTTTTTAGCTTTAGGTCTTTTATTCATAAAATCTTGTATCAGTTCAGATATAGTTTCTCCATCGAATCCCGGATTACCGGCTCCTAAAGTATTAAGAGGAGCAAATGTTTCACATTCAATATAATTATTCAGATTCCTCATTTGAGTCTTGATCTTCGGTTCCTGTCGCTATTCCTTGATCTTCGGGTTCAGTTGTTTCTGTTCCTTCATCTTCAGGTTCAGTTGTTTCTGTTCCTTCATCTTCAGGTTCAGTTGTTTCTGTTCCTTCATCTTCAGGTTCTTTAGTAGTTTCATCTTCCATAGTCACTTCTGCAGCATCATCGGAAGAATCATCAAGTTTATTCACAAAATATTTAGCAGCGGCGCAATCAGTAATATACGATACTGCTTCTTTTTCACTTATTTCGCCAACTTTAACTGCTTCATTGACGACAGGAAGAGTAATATAGTCTTCGATTTTTAATTCCATGGTAAAATTATATTTTACTTTATAATAATTTTTTTAAGTTTTCATCTCAAATCCATATATTAAATGAGATGGATAAAAATTCGTTAGAAAAAACATTGCAGGCATATCGGGTTATGAATACGCCCACTGAATTATCTTGGAAGACTCATTGGGTTAACGATACTTTTGAATATGATAATTATTTCGATTGTAGTGAGGAAGATAAGATACGCTTCAATAAGAGATTAGATGAATGTGATATAACGATATGTGATAATATAAAACAAGTTAATGGAAATGTATATAAATTAACGAAGTTGGTATCTCTTATTAATGATAAAAATAATAAAAACATATCGAAAGTTAATAGGAAAGTAATATATAGTACTGCTAACGGCGAACGACCAATTGGCTCTAAAGCATTCAGTCTTTGGAATGGTTTTCAAGTGATCGACATGGATATAAAAGATAAAGGAATTGCACAAAAATTAAAATCTTGGATATTCGATCACTTGAAAAAATGCAATTGGTTTCTAGGCGTTACTTTATCTAGTTCGGGACAAGGTTTGCATGTATATACGAAGATAGCTATTAATGAAAGCGATGAAGACGATTTGGAACGTAAAAAAATTTTATTTATAACAAATTTTCGACATAAATATTCTTACGTATATATTGTTAGTGTAGCGGGATGTGAGAAGTTTGGATATACTAAAGATGATGTTATTAGATGGATGGATCTCGCGATGTTTAAACCCCAACAGGGTGCTTTTATCGGATACGATGAGCACCCACTTATTAATACGAAATTCTTCGAAGATTTTATTTATGTCAACTTTGACGTCGATAGTATTAATACTGATTGGGTTACTCATCCGGATCTGCAAGAGATATTTCGTCGTTTCGAATGGTTTAATAAAGATACTGAAGATTTAAGGGTTGAAATTCGTGAAGCTAAAGATCTTGAGTTCGATACTAAAAATAAGATTCACTATAAACACCAAGAACGATGGAGATTAGCAAATACTTTGGTTAAGTTATATGGTGTCGAAAAAGGGTATCGATATTTGCGGATGATTTGTTCTAATGCTATCCGAGATAAAGAATTACAAGCAGATTGCATCACAGCATCTCGTCATGATAAACCCGTAGATGTTTGGGCCATTAATAGACTAAATAGTCAACATGGGTTTAAAATTAAGATGAATATACAAGCATCTCAAATTGACGAATCGGAGATATATGCTAGTATAGATAATATAAGTAATCCGACAATTATTAGAGAATCGAATAATCTTAAAACTTTTCATATAACGAGTAAACAGTATCTGGGAGATATCAAATGGGAATTATTAAATAGTCTAGGAAAAATAACTTTGATAGAGGCCGGTGCTGGTGTAGGTAAAACAGAAATGGTGAAATCGTTGGTTCGTGATGGTAAAAAAGTTGTTATGGTTATGCCATTTACATCAACGATTAAATCTAAAATAGAAGGCGACGAAGATTGGTTATATGCATATGGAAATCATAAAGTGAGACTCGATAAATATCCCGGAGTGGCGTTGACGATCGATAAATTTTCAAAATTAAATATCATGGATGTTAAAGCTATGGGTTATGATTATATTTTTATCGATGAATCCCATTTGATGTTTCAATCCGAATATCGTCCGGTTATGAGCAAAGTAATAGAGATGATAAGAAACACAGAAGTACCGATAATACTTATGTCGGGTACACCTAGCGGAGAACTTATATTTTTTCCAGATATCGTTCATCTTAAAATAGATAAAGATGATACTCGTAAAAAAGAATTTCACGTTTTTTTTACACAAAATAATAAAGATCTAAGACTATACATGTGTCGTTCCATGGCTCGCGATATAGCTAACGGACAGAGGATTTTATTTCCTACTAATAAAGGAACGATGTTTTCGAAAGAAATAAAATCGACAGTGCAATATTTTCTTGAAAAGGATCATTTTATATTTGATGAGGTAAATTTACAATACTATAAAAAGTCTAACGTTGGTGAAAAGTTTATGGACGATGTTAACTTTAAAAAGACAATTAAGAAAACCCAGATATTAATGTGCAGTTCTTATTTGTCTGTAGGTGTAGATATATTAGATAAATTTAAATTTTCTATATATTTTGATGACTTGATGATGCCGCAAGAAATCGAACAGTTTGCTAATCGTCTAAGATCGAATGATTTATATATAAATCTTTACGTTAGTAAAACAGATAGTGAAGGTAACTCGAAAAACATTAATAAGTATAAAGAAATGAACTTTAAGTTAAACGATGAAGAAATAAAAAACATACATTCTATTCTTCGTATTTGTAACTCGATGATAGAAAGAAATCCGTCAGAATACAAATATAATTCTCTTATTAGTTCTATCATATCGGAAAATAAGTTTATAGAATATAATGAAATTGATAATAAATATTACTTAAACGAGATTGCTTATAAAACTATTTATTTTGAAAGAAAATACAGAGAATACGTTCAACAATTACCGGTACTCATGAAGGGTATGAAGGCATATGGATATTTATTAAGCTCGAAGGACCTGGATGAGTTTAAAACGGACGATAAAGAATCTCTGCGAGAAATAGAAAATTTAAGCAAAACAGCTCACGACGAACAGGTTAAGCTCAATACTCAACATATCATTGAATTGATGGATTTGATAACCGAAAATCGTCTAAGTCTTTATAAAGAAGTGATGGAAGGAAAATATGAGATTAAAAAATGTCCAGAGTGGAAAGAAGATGTAGAAAATAAAATAATGTTTGTAAAAAATATTGAAGTATTTGAAAAGGTGATTCCGATTTTCACATCGATGTCTAAAATGTTTACTATCGAAGATATAAGAGACATATTTAATTTTTGTAAAAATAAAAACGGTAGTTTCAATTTTGCAGCAATTCAGCGTATTAAAACACTTATCAATATAACGTACAATAGTAAAATTAATCGATTGGATTTACCTATTCAAAAATTCATGGAAGATGTATATAATTTTATAGAATTAAAAATCGTTAATAAAAATGAAATAAGTAAATTTATACGGGAGTTCAGTACGAAATATGCTATGGAAGCATCGTCGCAAGATGTAGTTATTACGAGAGCTGTATTGACGATGAAAAAAATAAATGAGACGTTTACAAATATATTTAAATGTCTTGTTGAGGTATCAAAACCGAACAAACAAGGCAACGTAAAACTTAAAAAGGTTGAATTATTATGGAAAGAAAAAGAACAATACGGTAATCATATGGATGATAAAATTTACATTTTAGCTGAATTTTTAGACAATAATATAGAAAAATCGGTTATAGATAATGATAATTAAAAATTAATTATATTTATCTATATTATTATATACCAAATAACATGAAAGAAACTACGTTTAAAAATTTTTTCAATACATTCGTTTCAAATAATTCTTCATTAATATCACGTTACGAAAATGAATGTAACGATATATTCGAAGATAATTATGACGATATATATAGAATTCTCAATAAGGTTTTAACTAATAAAATCAATATAGAATTAAAAATTCTACTCGAGCGGGCTGTAAATAATGCGATAGTTTATCAATCAAATATTCAGGATAGCTTAATCGACATATGCGATATGATATCCGCCGAAATATTAACTGATAATGCGTTAAACATATATTTCAAAGAAGTAAATGAAGTATATAATAAGCACGATAATAATTATGATATTGTTTATTGCCCAGAAAATAGAGATAAACTGATAGAAATGAATCTTAAAACAGTTATATCTATCGCGAAAAAATATCAAAATTTAGGTTTAGATCTCGAGGATTTAATTCAAGCTGGTAATTTAGGTCTATGCGTAAGCTTCGATAAATATAAACCCGAAAGATCAAAACTGAAAGATAATATGTTAGCGAAAGCTGAAGAATTATCAGATGAGGTGACTGTCGAAGAATTGCGGTCTCAATTCTCGGCATTTTTAAAATATGGAGATATATCGAAAAAATTCGAAAAAGATTTTGATAAAGATATTTATTCTAAAGATCATGTAATAAAATGGATAAAAAGAAATATAAGTAATGCAAAATTTAACTCTGTCGCGACCATGTGGATTAAAGCATTTATATTACAAGAATTGAATAATAATTCGAGGACTGTAAAAAAACCCAAAGCAGAGATAGATAGAGACGTAATTGAAACAGGAGCTTATAAAAAGGAAATCAAAATAGACATCGATGCGCCTATAGGTGACGATGATGACGGGAGAACATTGGGTGATAATATAAGATCCGAAGATACGTATCATGATATGGAAATAGCCGAGGCTCGAGATATCTTTAAAAATGGGTTAAATTTATTATTAGACGGAGTCAAACCTAGAGATCGAAGTGTATTTCTTAAAAAATTCGGTATTGGTTTGCCGCGCCCGATGCTTCCTCGAGAAATAGCAGAACAAGAGGGATTTTCAATTGCGCGGGTTTCTCAAATTTTTCAAACTATAGAGCAACAAATACAAAAAAATCAAGTTAAATATAATATAGATATTGAAAAATTGACAGAAGCGGCTAAATTATTAAGATAATTTCTTATATAAATTCATGAATAGATCAATAAAATGTAGAAAAGAATTAAAAAAGAAATCGATATAGATACTCCTATATCAATATATAAAACGAGACAAGTAAGTGATGTTTGGGATTTTGATTCTGATGAGTTAAAATATTATATGTTATTTAAAGATTCGATATGGTATGGTACACCACGGATGAAAGAAACTATTTTAAGATGGAAAAGGAAATAATTAAAATTAAACAATACTTAATAGAAAATCCATTAACTATTCCGGGAGTTATTCTTTGGATTATCACTATTGGTTTAATAATAGCAACTATATTATGAAATACATTGGTATCAGAGGACATAGAGGTTCAGGTAAGAATACTATAGCATATTTGCTTGCAAATACTATTCAATATTTTATAGATAATCAACAAGAAATCGATTTTGACACACTTTGGAGTAGTTGGTGCGATAAAATTATTGAAAACGAACATGACGCAATAGATAATATAACAGTTCAAAATGTATATCTTGAAAGTTTTGGTTTTCTACCGAAGATGCTAGTTGAACTCATCACTAGTATTCCTCATAATTATATAGAAAGTGATTATTATAAAGATCATCTATTCATAAATATAAAAGATTTATCATGGGAAGTAATTGATGATTTATCGAAAAAGCCGTTAACCGCGGATATATATTCTTTAACATATACAATGTTTCAATTCGAGGGTGATGTGAAAGTATACGCGCGCGACCCGATATTATCTCTCCGCGATTTTATTGTATATTTTGCAAAATTTTGCATGCACGCGCTTGGAAAAGATATATGGGTGAAAGCGATGAGAAACAATGAAATAAATAATTACGACGATATTTACAATATAGGTCAAAAATTTAAAATTTTCACTGACGTCAAAGCTCCGTCGGAATTATCTTATATAAAAGAAAAAAACGGAATAGTCATCAAAGTAACTAGACCAGATAATATAAAAGAAGATCGAGGCGTAGAGTTACTTAAAGATGATAATAGGTGGGATTTTGAGATACAAAATACTAATATAAAAAATGACGAAAGCTTTAAAAGATCGATTATAGATATAGCGAAATATATAATAAATGAAAAATAATATACTAAAATATAGTTTAACTGTATTGTTTTCAATACTTTACATATCCGTCGGTTTTGTAAGTGTTTATCATGCTATCTACTTCTTTAGTTTATCCAATACAAATTGGCTAGCTGTGATTTTAGCCTGTGCATTTGAAATAGGTCAAGCCGCTATATTATTCTACTTATTAGTTACGAAAGATAGAAAAAACTGGTTACCATGGGTACTGATGATAGTATTGACACTGGTACAAATATTAGGAAACGTATATAGTTCTTATATGTATATGATGATAAATAATACCGAACTTATTTCTTATTTTACAGATTCCGTGTTATTTTACCTTCAAGATCCTGATCCGAAAGTTAATCAAGTAATGATTAGTTATATTACCGGAGCAATATTACCAATTGTTTCTCTATGCATGACATCGATGGTTGTTAACGTATCCGGAGTTAATATAGAAGGAGATGAGGAAAAACAAAATTTAGAAGATGAAGTAAGATTCTAAAATAATACGATTTATCTTTATTTTAATAGAATATCTAGATAAAAATAATAATTTACATATATTTATGGGTATTGACGCTTAAATCGAAGAAAAATGAGGATCAATGTAGAAATTGATGTAAAAAAATTAACAGATGAACATCTGCTAGCAGAACATCGTGAAATAATGATGTTGCCGTCATTTTTAAAAAGGGCATTAAAAAGTGGTTCAATCAATCATATACCGAAAGAATTAAACTTAGGTAAAGGTTATATTACGTTCTTTATTAATAAATTTAAATATGTATCTTTAAGGTATAAACAAGTGCATGAAGAATGTATAAGAAGAGGATTTAATGTACAGGATCATTGTGATGAATTGTTGAGTATTCCTAGTGATTATAATAACTTTTATGCTCCGACGGATAGAGAGCAAAGCATATTAGAAAATCGGATAATATCGAGAATAAAAACTAGTCCTAAAAAATATTTTCATTATGAACATAATAAAATAACTAAGGATGAAGCGATAAATTTATTACTTTACGGACAATAAATATCAAAAAATAATAATTAAGGTGTTGAATAAAAATTAAATAATATACGAAGTAGAGATCGAAATAATAATTGACTAATAAATTAAATAAAAATCGAATAATATATGGAATTAAAGTTTTCTCCGAAAGAAATATTATCGGAATTAAATATTACGATTAAATTAAATAGCATCTCTAAATTAATTCGCGAAACTGTATTTAAGCAATTAGCCGAATCGATTCGCGAACAAACAAAATCATATGTTACTCCGGAATTACTACTCGGTCCAAATTGTAACGTCTCTGTAAAAGGAAATAAAATCATAGTTACTCTATTCGAAGAAAATAGTTATCACGGCAGCGACTCAACTAAAGAAAAATCGTTTTTTATTTATAGTGATTATCTGCTTAATTTACTATTATCCATATACTATATAGACAAATCACAACAAGTGTCGGAACAAGTAACTGTCGAATATGGAAGTGGATGGGAAGAAAAAGAAAAGGAAGCTTAAGCTTCCTTTTTCTTTTATTTGAAATTATTAAACAAATCGGTTAAAAATTCATCAAAATCGATATCAATTAATTTTTCAGCATCTTTTTCGCTATTTAATAAATTCGTTAATTCTTCTTCATCAGAAAAAGTATCTAATATATCTTTATATGCTTTATCTAGATTTCGGGCGTTTAATAATTCATTATTTATATATATGAACAATATATGCATGATGTCATAATCTATATTATACTTATCTGCATATTTTCTGACGTTAGTACTTTTTTCGAGAAATTTTTCTATTTTATTTATATTTAGATTTTCATATAATAAATTCTTAAGACTCTTCATAAGTTTATTTTTTTACCAAATTCTTAACCAAGTTTGCTTATGTTCTGTATAAGATTCTCCTACGGATAATTTTAAGATATTAGAAGGTATGTATTCTTCTTCAACGCTAATTGCTTCTGCAAGATCTTCAATACTATCGAAAGCTTCTAAAGTTACGGCAACTCCTGTATCTTTTAACATCGGACTAAAATATACAAATCCATATTTTTTATTACCTTTATAATCAATATTCATAGAATCTGCTTTATCTGTTACTACCGAGCCTTCAGTCCATATTTTCCATTTGGTAGTCGCTTCTGTGATAATAGATTCGTTGAGACATTTTTCAACTAAATAATCCTTAAGAGAAAATATTCGGTTTTCTTTTAATTCTTTTAACTTATAAAGGGTGCCATCAATCAATGATAAAATAGCATCTACATCTGATTGTAATTCAGGTTCTTCGAAGAACTGTTCGCGGCCTTCTGCAGTCATTTCTCTTAATTCCTCAAGATAGTCAATGGCAGACATTTTATCTGTTGACATAATATTTTTTAATCCTTCTACTTTACCATGCAAACCCTGATATGCTTCGATTAGTGTATCTACTAAATCTATAACATCATCATAAAATTCATTTAATGCTTTATGTGCGGAATATTTATCTGTTTTAAGATGAGATTTCCAGCTTTCCACCATACTTTGTTGCAGTGTTCCAAGATATTCTTCTACTGTATTAGCTTTCATATTATTTTTATTTATAATTCAAAATTATTTGTTAATCCACCTGCATGGGCTACGGTATTATCTAATTCCTTTTCGAGATATTTTTCAAAATCTTTCGTATTTTCTTTAGGAACATATATTTTAACAGTTACTGGTAATCCTTCATCATCAGTAAAACCAATAAAGGCGACGCTATAAATTTCTTCGCGAGCTTCATTAATATAGTTATTTAAGTGTTCGATTAAATTTTTCATGATAAAATATTTTTTTATATATAATAAATAAATATGTTATAATTTATATTTTTATTAGAATAAAAACACAAATTGTATGAAAGAAATAAAAGAAAAGTGGATAGAAGCGTTAAAAATAGCTTTAAGTAATAAAACGAAACAATTTTTAAGTTCTTCAAATTACTATACACTAGTTAATCCTCACGATCGTGAGCGATTTTTCGAGTTGATAGATGAGATATGTGAAAAATATAACATTAATGACACTATTGATTTTCAAAATACAGCTGTGATGTATCTTATCGATTTTGAAAGTCAACAACAAACAGGAATTATTACTCTCAATACTCCAATCAATACTCCAATCACTACTCCAATCAATACTCCATCACTTCCGTGGTATGAAAATGTTTATTGCACTACGTTTACAAAATAAAATACTAGTATGACGCTTAATTTTTATATGAGACAAGCTATTGAGAACACTATATATGATGACTCGATGGGCGCATATTATTCAGTTCTTGGTCTATGCGGAGAAGCTGGAGAAGTAGCTGATAAATTGAAAAAAATATATAGAGATAAGGATTGGAAAAATATAACCATCGAAGATAAAGAAGATATCAAAAAAGAGCTCGGAGATGTATTATGGTATATAGCGAAGATGTGCGATGACTTAGGATTTACTCTCAATGAAGTAGCAGAAACTAATTTATATAAAATACATGATAGAAAAGAACGAGGAACTTTAAGAGGCTCCGGAGATAATAGATAATAATTTAATTATGAATAAATTACCTAAATTACCTATAATAGCTCAATCGATTGAGGAATATATGAAATTAAGGGATAATAAAGAATTACATGAAAAATATCGAGGCAATCGGGGATGGTTATCTTATAAACTTAAAATCGAAGATTTAAATAATCCAATAGTCGTGCAATTATTTTCTCATCGTCCGGATATCCTGAATATGATGAAACATATAGACGAAATATGCATCTCCCATAATAAACTCGGTATATTTAAAGGTGTTGAATTGACGGACGAAGACTATTATTGGATATATATAGACGAAGATAGTAGATATTGTTATAATACATGTGTTGATAAATGTGAACCCACCGATTGGAAAGTGGGCACTAAGGAAATGGTACCCGGAGATCTATATATAATTAATTCATTACATACGTTCGATTATAGTCCAATGCATAATGTAGTCGGTAGGTATTTTGAAACGGACGAATATGATTATTTTGAAATAACAGAGGGAGAGAACAGGGGGATGTGTATTTCAACTTCAAGAATTTTTTGTAACAAAAAGATCTAAAGATTATACTATTTTTTATATATAAATATGAAAAGATATAGATTGATATTTGCAGAAGCAAAAAACGACGGAAATCAAAGTATAACTAAAATATTAAATAGTAGTCAAATCGTTATATCAGATGAAAAATTAGAGGAACTTAAGAAAGCTAAAGTACCTGTTGACCAACAAAAAATTAACATCCTTTCATATTTAATAAGGGAAATGACAAATCAAGTGAATAAAGAAATAAAAAATAATTAATAATATGATAGATCTCATATATTCATTATTACTCAGTATTTTATTTATAGTAATAATTTTTTCGTTATATAAGTTCAATTATAATCTTTTTAATATAATATTAGTTATTCTTTTACTAATACCTATTCTTTCTATAATTGTATTTATTAGTTCTTGTATAGTATTTCCCGTATTAGTTAATACTAGGGAAGGAGAAATAGCAGTATTCAAAGATAATAAACTAACGAGATGGTTATTTAATATATATCTCGATAAAAAAGATTATTGGGCACATGAAAATATCTAATTTGTTTTGGTTGATTGAAATAATAAATATATTATTTTCTTTATGTTTATTGTGGGGATTACTATATATTGACCATGAGAAAACGATAAATATAAAGAATGTAGAATATTTAGAACAGAAATTAGATAGTATCGAAAATTCATATTACAACAATACAAATATTAAAGTTTGTGCAGATAGTATATCAATAACAATAACAAAAATATGACAGAAGAGATATTACATTTAGTACTTAAGTATCAATGGTATGATATGATAGCATCCGGTATCAAACGCGAGGAATATAGAGATATTAAATGGCTAAAGCGTTTACAAAAACATAATTATAAAAAAATATGTTTTCATCGAGGGTATTCATCAACGACTTTAACATTTGATATCGATAATATAGCATTAGGTATTGGAGGACATAAAGATTGGGGAGCCCCCGACTATGAAGTATTGATAATAAGCTTTCATTAAATAAAATACTGTAATTTAAATAATTATAAATATAATAATTTTTAAAAAATGAACAAGTTTTATTCTTCTCTCATCATTATTGCTATAGTAGCAATGTTGATTCCCATGACCTTAGTACGCTGTACGCGGGTTGATTCTTCCGAGGTAGGTATTAAATTTAACAAGTTATCTTTGACGGATCAAGGCAAACTCGATGCTAGTCCCGTCACAGGCTACGTATTTTATAATCCAATTACAACAGATGTACATACTTATCCGATATACGTACAACGCGTCGATTATGAACCATTTACCGTGAATACTAAAGATGCAGCCATATTCTCTATGGATCCTATAATGGCATATTCTCTTAATCGAGATAAAGCTATAGACGTATTTTTCAAATATCGAAAATCTTTAAAAGAGATTCAAGAAGGTTATATGCGTACTGTAATTTATGATGCGTATCGAATAACAGCTAATTCATATACTTCAGATGAATTGATGGCTAATCGAGCTAAATTCGAACAAGAAGTACGGGCTATGCTAGATTCAACTCTTATGCGAGAAGGATTTACAGTCTCCGAGTTTACTTCACAGATCACTCCCCCGGAATCATTGAGACAGATGATTGATGCGAAAAACGCAGCTGTACAGGCGGCATTGAAGGCCGAGAATGAAGTTAAACAAGCGGAAGCTAATGCGAAGATAGCTATTGCGAAGGCCGAAGGAGAAGCTAAGGCTATGAAGATTAAAGCTGATGCCGAAGCTTATTATAACAAAACTATATCTGCATCGCTCAGTCATATGATTGTGCAAGAAGATTGGATCGAAAAATGGGACGGACATCTGCCGACGGTGCAATCTAGTTCCGGGATGATGCCTATTATAAATATTCAATAAAATTCCGATAGAAAGATAGGATGTTCGGGAAATGACAAAAAATTAAAAGATTAAATATAAATAATTTATGAATTTAGTATTAGATTTTTCAACTCTAGGTGGCGTTGCCGCAATAAACGTCGCAGTCACTGAAGTGATAGTTAAGTATTGTAAAGTAACAAAAAATTGGGTTAAACAACTTATTTCTTGGTGTATGCCAATAGTATTATCCATAGTTGGTCTATTATGTCAACTAGGTCTCTTCGCAGATTATGGGACGATAGAAGACTGGAAAGCTTGGATATTCACTCTTTTAACAGGTCTCGGTGTAGGACTTATATCGAATGGTTTGTATGACATACAAGGTGTGCAAAAGTTTCTTGATTGGATTAGATCATTATTTAAAAAGAAAACAGAAAAAGACGTAATAGATACTGTCGTTGACGTTGATAAAATAAAGTCACCAGAAGCTCCTTATCCTATTACACAAGACACTGAGTCAGTACCGACGGATGTTACAAAGAAAACGAGGAAAACAAAAAAGAAAGAAGCTTAAGCTTCTTTCTTTTTTTAGTATTTTATAAATGGATTTAATTA
>CAMNDS010000012.1 GCA_946535695.1 uncultured Clostridia bacterium
AAAAGGGGTTATTTTGTCATAATAACACTAAAGTTTTGACCCACGGCACAACCGGTGGTTTTGGATGTCAATAAATATTTCCTCCGGCGGCGCCGGAGAAAATATCTATCTTTTTTAGCAATACCTATTAATTTTTACCAATGACTAAAATTTGTCCGTGAAAAAAGTAAACAGAAGTGTCTTTTTCAGAAATTGCGGGTGAAATGTCACATCATAATTGTATGTTATCACTAATAAAGTTTGACTTTCTAGACTTATTATTATACTATTTACACAAGAGCTTTTTATAAAACGGAGGTGTTATTATGTCTAATAAAAATCTTTTCAGGAAAAGTTCTTTGGAACGCGTTTCTTCTCCCGAGCAGCTGGACGAATATGTTAAAGTCACGAGTCCGAATTTAATTTTAATTATAATAGCGATTTTTTCGATATTATTTGCAGGAATAGTTTGGATTTTTAATTCTGATATTCCAAAATATGAAAAAGTTCCCGGTATTGTTATTACTGAAAACGGAGTAAAAAAATTATATTCGTTTGTTGACATAGGGACTTCTCAGAAATTAAAAATCGGAATGAAAACAAGAGTTTCTCCCGATTATATTTCGGCAGAAGAATACGGTTATATAAACGGCGAAATTGAAAGTGTTGGCACAAAAGTTGTTGATGAAGAAAGTATAACAAAATTTAAAAATCCAAGCATGATTGCTCAAGTTTTGCCTGCTTATAATTGTGTCGAAGTTGTTACCTTATTAAAAGAACCTTCAAAAGATAAAATTGCTCAAATGGATATAATAGATGGCTCACAATGCACTTCGAGCGTAGTTATCGGCAGGGAAAGGGCGATTGATTTTATTTTGAACAAATAATTTTAATGAAATTAGGGGGTGATTAATTTGAAACGTAAAGTTCCGGTTGTAATGCAAATGGAAGCTCTTGAATGCGGCGCAGCATGTTTATGCATGATTTCGGCTTATTACGGCAAATGGGTGAGCTTGCCTAAAGCTCGAAAGGACTGCGGAGTTTCGCGCGACGGCAGTGTTGCCAAAAATATACTGGTAGCCGCCAGAAGTTACGGTTTTGACGCTTCAGGTTATAAACTCGACCCTGCTGATATAGGCGAAATGACGCTGCCGGCTATAATACATTGGAATTTTAATCACTTTGTTGTCGTAACTAAAATTGACTATAAGAAAAAGAAAGTTTATATAAACGATCCCTCACGTGGGCGTGTTGTTGAATCTATGGAAACTTTTGATAATTCTTTTACCGGAATACTTTTATCGATAACGCCGTCTAAAAATTTTAAGCCCGAGGGTAAGCCCAGAAGCGTAATTTCTTTTTTAAAAAAATGCTTAAAAAATTCACTTTTCCCGTTTTTTTTGGCAACAATGATGAGCATTGCGCTCGGCATTATTAATCTTGTTTACCCGTTATTTGATAGATTTTTCATAGATAATATTTTAACTACAGGAAACGAAAATTGGCTAAACTGGTTTTTAATTATTTCGTTTGGAGTACTAATTTTAAACGTTTTTATAGGCATAGTACAATCGATTCACTGGTTAAAAATCGAGGGCAAATTTGCGATAATTTCGGCTTCAAGATTCATGTGGCATTGTTTAAGACTCCCGCTTGAGTTTTTCGCGCAAAGATATATTGGCGATATAGTTTCCAGGCAAGAATCGACGGCTATGATATCGCTTGTCATGATAAAAAAAGTGGCACCAATGCTTATGAATCTTTTTTCGCTTATATTTTATTTATTTTTCATGATTAATTACAGCTGGCAACTTTCATTAATTGGTATTGCGGCTACGATAATAAATATTTTTATAGTCAGATGGACATCGCAAAAGCTTTCAGAAATTCAAAAAGAATCGCTCCCGAATTCAGGCAAACTCATGAGTGTGACTTATTCAGCAGTCGAAATGATAGAAACTATAAAATCAACAGGTGCCGAGAACGGATTTTTCGAACGCTGGGCTGGATTTTATGCAAAACAAAATAATACAAACGTTAAAATACTAAAATTTGCCCAATATATAGGCAATATTCCGGTTATAATTCAAGAATTTGCAAGTTTAGTTTTAAAAATTGCCGGAATTTATTTTATAATCGAAGGCAAATTCACAATTGGTATGCTGACGGCATTCGAAGGTTTTGTCGTAGGCTTTAGGCAGCCAATAGACAGCTTTATGGACGTTTATCAAAGCTTTTTGGGAATAAAAAACGAAATGGAGCGCGTTGAAGACGTTCTTGATTATAAACTCGATGTTTCGGTTGTACCAGAAACTCCCAGAAAAAAACTCAGCAGTGATTTTTTAACAGGCTCTCTTGAGCTTAAAAATATAACTTTTGGATATAGTCCGTTGGCGGCGCCTTTAATCGAAAATTTTTCATTAAAACTCGAACCTGGAAAATGGGTAGCATTAGTCGGCGGCAGCGGTTGCGGAAAATCGACTTTATCAAAATTAATTATGGGACTTTATCAGCCGTGGTCCGGAAAGATTTTGTTCGATGGCAAAGAACGAAATCAAATAGACCCGTATATTTTTCATAATTGCGTCTCGATGGTCGACCAAGAACGAATTTTATTTCATGACAGCATAAAAAATAATATAAAAATGTGGGATAATTCAATAGAAGATTTTACTATGATTATGTCTACTAATAATGCAGATATTCACGAGACTATCGTATCGAGAAGAGACGGCTATAATCACATAATCGGCGAGGGCGGAAAAGATTTTTCAGGCGGTCAGTGCCAAAGAATTGAAATCGCAAGAGCGCTCAGTATAGAACCTGTTTTATTAATTTTAGACGAAGCAACTTCGGCACTCGACGCAAAAACTGAAAAAAAAGTCATAGAAAATATACGAAATCTTGCGTGTTCTTGTGTCGTGGTTGCTCACAGGTTATCAACAATACGCGATTGTGACCAGATTATAGTTCTAGATAAAGGCAAAGTTATCGAAATCGGAAATCATGAAGAGCTTATGAGCAAAAAAGGCTTATATTCTAAGCTCGTTACTGTCGAATAAATAAAAAAATAAATAAAAATAAATAAAATCAGGGGGCGAAAAATATGCTAAATGAAGAAAGATTAAAATTAAAAAAGCATCACGACGAAGAACTTTATAACGAAGCTATGCAGGATTTATTAAACGTTCTGGGAATTTCAAGTCCTGCCAGCGGTATAGAAACTAAAGCTGCAATTTCGTGTATTTTAAATTATTTTGGCCAAAAAATTCCGGAAATTCCAAAAGATATAACTGATTTGGGTCAACAAATAGAATATATTTTAAGGCCGTCCGGCATGATGAAAAGAAGAGTAGAGCTCGTAGGCAACTGGTGGGAAGATGGTTCCGGAGCAATTCTTGCAAGCAAAAAAGACGGCGAAATCGTAGCTTTAATTCCGGGCAAATGGTCAGGATATTATTATCATGATAAATTTGGCAAATCAGTAAAAATAAACAAAAAAAACGCAAAAGAATTTTCGACAGACGCTTTTTGTTTTTACAGGTCTTTTACGCAAGGGCCGATGAAAATTATAGACTTAGTAAAATTTATGATTAAAAATATTTCGTATTTAGATATGATATTTTTAATTTTAATTTATTTAGTAATGCAGCTTTTAGGCATGATTATGCCGTATATTACAAATTTAATATATAATATTATAGTCCCATCGGGATCTATAAGCTTGCTCCAGACAGTAGCTTCGACTCTTTTGGGAATAACTTTTGGAAGAATTTTAATAAAAATAACTCAGAGTGCGATAAAAGCAAGACTCCAGGGTAAATTAAATTTGGCAGTTCACAGCGCAATCATGATGCGACTTTTTAGTCTTCCGGCTTCGTTTTTCAAAAAACGTTCTTCGGGAGATTTATCAAGCAGAATCAATCAAGTAGCAGTTCTTTGTAATATAATCTCAGATACTTTTTTGTCTACTTTATTGACTGCATTTTTTTCTTTGGGATATATTTTCCAAATGACAAATCAAGCACCGAGTATGGTTCCCGTGGGGCTTGCAATTATATTTGTTTCGCTTTGCTTTTCAGTTTTAATAACATTTTTAAAACAAAATGTGAGCAATAAAAAATTAAAATTGTCTCCAAAACTTCAGGCATTAGTTTTTAATATTTTTGGTGGAATGCAAAAAATAAAAATCGCAGGTGCTGAAAAAAGAATTTTTTCAATTTGGGCCAAAGAATATTCTAAATCTCAAAAACTTGACTACAATCCGCCGTTTATTTTAAAAATTTATTCTATTATAGGGTTAATTATATCATCGCTGGGCAGTATTGTGCTTTATTTTGTTGCGGCAAAAAACAAAGTTCCTGTTGCAAATTACATGGCATTCAATATGGCTTACGGCGCGGTAAGTGCAGCAATAATGTCTTTAAACAGCGTAGCGCTCAGATTTGCAAATTTAAAGCCGATTATAGATTTAATAAAGCCGTTTTTGGAATCTGAAACAGAAAACAGCAACAAAGGCAAAATAGTAGACGCACTTCATGGCGAAATAGAAATCTGTAACACAAATTTCAGATATAATAAAACTGGCGATTTTATTTTAAAAAATTTGACTTTAAAAATAAGACGCGGCGAATATCTTGCGATAGTCGGCAAAACTGGCTGTGGCAAGTCGACTATTATGAGATTATTGCTCGGATTTGAAACTCCCGAACGCGGCGCTGTTTATTACGATAAACGCGATATTCAGACTCTTGATAAACGAAGCCTAAGACAAAATATCGGAGTCGTCATGCAAAACGGAGCTATATTTCAGGGGGATATTTTTTCAAATATAATAGTCACCGCACCCTGGAAGACTATGGACGACGCCTGGGAAGCCGCCAGGATGGCAGGATTTGATAAAGATATTGAAAATATGCCAATGGGTATGCATACTTTAATCTCCGAAGGTTCCGGCGGAATTTCGGGCGGACAAAAACAAAGACTTATGATTGCAAGAGCACTTATAAGTAAACCCAGAATTTTATTATTTGACGAAGCGACTTCGGCGCTTGATAACATTACTCAAAAGATAGTTTCGGATAACATTGACAAGCTAAAATGTACTCGAATCGTAATTGCCCACCGGCTTTCAACTATCAAAAATTGCGACAGAATCGTAGTTATAGACAAAGGCACCATTTGTGAACAAGGCACTTTTGAAGAATTAATGGCTAAAAAACAAACTTTTTATGAACTTGCTATAAGACAGATTGCAAGTTAAAATCAATCCTTCGGTATTATCAGTTTTTTGAACTTTACTTCTGTATTTTGACTTGAATCTTTGAATATTAAATTTTCATCTCCATCCAAGGTAAAAGTGTACATGTAGTCATCATCATCTTTAAGACTAATGCTATTTTCTTTATAAGTTACACTATAATTAAAAATAGGATTACCTGATAATTTAACACTTACCTTTTCACTTTCTTTCTCAGCTAACTTTTGAAAAACTGAAAAAAAGAATGGTTTAAAAAGTCTTTCCAATATGTCACAATAATTGTTGAACTCTTCTTTGCCAATATCACAGGAGAATGCTTCTTTAAGTTTATCATAATTTGATATATAGTACAGTAAACTATCAATAATATCTAAAATTTTCTTAGCAAGAGCCTTCCTGGCGGCACCTAGTTCATTTTTCACCGGCACCTCTTTCTTTTTATCGTCTAGCGCCTTTTTATCGTCTAGCGCCTTTTTGTCGTTTAGCGCCTTTTTTGCGAGTTCTCCTAAAGAATATCTACCCAATATAAAATTAGTGAAGAACCCGAACCCACTGTGAATTAATTCAAGAGCGCCAAGCCCACCGATTACGCCTAACGCAGCCTTTAAGCCAACCGATATGCCTTTTTTAGCTTGAGTACCCACACCTACTGCCGCAACGATTTGCCCGGATTTAAAATTTTGAGTTGCCGAAGTTTTACCATTCAGAACTGATGCACAAGCAAGAAATAACGCGATTTTATCTTTGCCTAATTTTGACATAAAAACCAACCCCTTTAAATTCAGATTAATGTAATATCCCGATCCCACAGGCTACTTTTAAATTATAAAACATAAAAATTCATTTGTCAAGCAAAATTTGTCAAAATAATAAAAAATTTTAAAATTTTTTCCGGTAATACCGGAAAAACTCTTGCACAAAAATGAAAACTTTTAAATTTTTATTTTTTACCTGCATTCATTTCAGGTTTTTTAATATTGCTTTAAAATTACATTTATCAACCCTTTCAATTTCAAGTACTACATTGCCATTTCCATCCAAAGTAAAAATCCCCTTACCTTTAGAATCAACAGTAGTAATGCTATTAGTGGAATATATTATTCTAACTTTAAAATCTTCATTAACTTTAGGGTTATCACAACGAACATTTATAGTTAAAAATTTCTCTGCTTTTTGGGCGAGAGTATTGCAAATAGGTTTAATATCTTTTAATATCCCTAAAATTTTTTGTTTCAATTGATTATTATTCATTCCCATCGTACTGTTATAGATCTCAATACGTGATAACGCTACGTCATTATCAAGCTCGAGAAAAAGCTCAAAAAAATTTGAAAATTTCCCAGCAAGTTCCTCTTTGTTAACTATCGCCTCTCTTACGACCCTCCCTATGGAATACTCACCAAGTATAAAATTAGTGAAGAACCCGAACCCACTGTGAATTAATTCAAGAGCGCCAAGCCCACCGATTACGCCTAACGCAGCCTTTAAGCCAACCGATATGCCTTTTTTAGCTTGAGTACCCACACCTACTGCCGCAACGATTTGCCCGGATTTAAAATTTTGAGTTGCCGAAGTTTTACCATTCAGAACTGATGCACAAGAAATAACGCGATTTTATCTTTGCCTAATTTTTTCATACAAACCACTCCTTTTTGATTTTCTTTAATTATATAACATAAAAATTAATTTGTCAAAAAAAATCAAAAAAAAATTAGATTTCTTTCAAAACTGATAATTGATATTTAAAAAATTTTCCGGAAGCGCTAGGTAAAACTAGTTTTTTAGAAATGCCATCTATTATCATTTTTATTATTATTAACTTTTATGCTATAATAAAATCAAATCAAGTCCAAGGTTGAAAGCAAAATTGCTAGAGCATATTGTCGACTGTCTAAAAAGGAGGCATTAAAATGGTATCATCGGTGTTTAGCATGGGATTAAACGGAGTTGACGCATTTTTGGTTACAGCCGAAGCAGATATCTCTAGAGGGCTTCCGGCATTCGAAATAGTAGGGCTCCCCGATGCTTCTGTTAAAGAATCCAAAGATAGGGTTCGTTCGGCGCTTAAAAATTCAGAGTTTAAATTTCCGATTAGCAGAATAGTAGTAAATTTAGCTCCGGGAGACATCAAAAAATATGGTCCGATATACGATTTACCAATACTACTTACTATTTTATCCGCAAGTGGTCAGATTAGCTCTAGCCTTGATGGTAGTGTATTTATAGGTGAGCTTTCACTTTCTGGCGAATTAAAACACACTAACGGAATACTGCCGATGGTCATTAAAGCTAAAGAATTGGGGCTTAAAAAAATTTATTTACCTGAAGCTAACGCAAAAGAAGCTGCAATAATTAGCGGAATTCAAGTTTTACCTGTTAAAAATGTAATAGAATTAACAAATCATCTTGAAGGCGAAAAGTATATAGTTCCACAATCTGAAACAAAAATTATATTCGAAAATAATAATTCTAATCTCGATTTTTCTCAAATAAAAGGGCAGTACGACGCCAAAAGAGCAATGGAAATCGCCGCTGCAGGCGGGCACAATATCCTTTTGGTAGGTCCTCCGGGTTCCGGAAAAAGCATGCTTGCAAAAAGAATGTCCACAATTATGCCTAACATGAATTTTGATGAAATTATTGAAACGACAAAAATTTATTCGATTCTTGGCATGCTTTCGCAAGAAAATCCTCTTATTTTAAAAAGGCCTTTTCGAAATCCTCATCACACAGTTTCTCCTGCAGGCCTCACAGGCGGAGGCAGTAGCCCCAGGCCCGGTGAACTTTCGCTTGCCCATAACGGAATTTTATTTTTAGACGAACTCCCGGAATTTTCTAGGGATGCGTTAGAAGTCCTGCGCCAGCCAATCGAAGAAGGAAAAGTTACAATTTCGAGGGTAAAATCAAGCATTACTTATCAGTGTTCCGTTCTTTTAATTGTTGCAATGAATCCTTGTCCTTGCGGCTATTATGGGCATCCCAACAAAGTTTGTACATGCTCGCAAAGAATAGTTAATAAATATCTTTCGCGAGTTTCAGGCCCTCTGCTTGACCGCATTGACTTGCATATTGAAGTTCCGAGCGTTGAATTTGAGAGCATTTCATCGTATGAAGAAGGCGAAAAATCGGAATTTATACGTGAAAGAGTGATTTTTTCACGCAATGTGCAAAACGAGCGTTATAAATCAAAAAAAGTTTGCAACTCAAGAGCAGACTTGATGCATTTTAAAGAGTATTTTGAAATTTCTCAAAACAGCAAAAAAATTTTAAAAAAAGCTTTTGAAAAAATGGGGATATCAGCAAGAGGTTACGAAAAAATATTAAGAATCTCACGCAGCATAGCCGACCTTGAAAACAGCGATAAAATCCTTGAAGAGCACATTCTCGAAGCTATTCAGTATAGAAGTTTGGATAAAAAATACTGGAATCATTAACAGTTATTTTCTCTCCGGCAACGCCGGAGAGGTTTGTCTATCATTAGTACTTATTTTTTCTTTTTATTTTTTTGTTCCTCTTTTCTTTTCTTCACTCCTTTATTTATAGTAATTTGTTTATTATTTAATTGCTGACTACTGCGCACTTCACGGACATCCACATTTTCATCAAAAACATATCCCTTATGATCTTTTTTTAAATATTTAAAGTCAATAATATATTTTTTATTTTTAACGGTAATGTAAAATGAAAAAATAAACCCCTCACTAGGATTATTCTCCCACTTATCTAGTACTATTTTTTTTAACTCAAGATTATTATTAAAAC
This sequence comes from uncultured Clostridia bacterium, assembly GCA_946535695.1. Taxonomy (GTDB): domain Bacteria; phylum Bacillota; class Clostridia; order Oscillospirales; family Acutalibacteraceae; genus Improbicoccus. The sequence goes on from CAMNDS010000012.1 coordinate 9,002, forward strand.
AATCAGCAACCTCTTTTATTTTTATACTATTTTTGTTTTTAGATAAATCAGTTAAACATCCTTGTAGTGCTTCAAATAATTTTTGATTCATGTTTTTCGGCTTCGCAAATTCAAATTTATTATTGAATTTTAGTTTAATATTTTTTGCAGAAATAATCTTTCCCTTTTTATTTTCTTCATTATTTATGTCTAAATTTATAATGTTTTTGTTTCCCTCTTTAATATTTTCAATTTTTTGTTTTTTGTCATTAATAATTATATTTTCATTATTATTATTATTATCTTCTTTATTGTCAATCTTCTGCTCTGAATTTATAATATTTTCGTTTTCAATTTGAATATTTTCATTTTTCTCATTATTTAAATTATTCTCATTGTTTTCTTCATTGTTGTTTGAAATATTTGTGTCATTTTCACTTTCACTAAATTCGTTATCATTTTTTTCATTATTTTTTTCTTCATTATCTTCATTATTTAAATCATTTAATTCATCGTTCGAATTATCTGGTTTATCATCATTATTTTCAATTTTATTCTTATTTTTAATATGTTTAGCTAAAAAAACTGATGCAGTAACGAGACCTCCAAGAAGTAAAGTGCCAATGCCTCCGGTTAAAATTTTGTGATTTTTAACCCAATCAGTAATAATTTGCTTTTTACTGTTTAAACCAGTGGCTTTTTCAGCCGTTAAAACTTTAGTAACCCCTGGATTTTTAGTTACTTCTAGCGCCTTTGACATTGATGATTTATCTCCGAGCATTGATACAAATGCCAATAATGCTGCGGTTTTGCGTTTTTTAAAATTTAACATGAGAATTCCTCCTTAAAACTAAAAATCTTATTTTCTAAAATGCTCTAAAATGAGCAAACTTTTACATTATATCACAAATTATATTTTTGTCAATACATCTTGCAATAAATTTTTATTTTTAATGTATAGTACTTTCACTGAAAAATTTAGTTTCTCTCCGACAGTGCCAGAGAGAATATCTGTTACCGGTTGCGGAAGAAATCTATTATTATCTATCCGCTTTTAGCAATGCTTATTTTAATTTAGTCAGTGTTGTGGCATTATTTTTAAATTTGTATATTATAGGAGAGCACAACTTTAATTTTGGCGGTAAAATTTTGAAAAAATCTCTCTTTGAAACAATTTTTTTTAAAAATCATGATTTAAAAAATCCTAAAATAAGAGCAAAATTTGGTATCATGAGTGGAATTGTGGGGATAATACTTAATTTATTGCTTTTTTTAGGAAAATTAATCGTGGGAATTTTATCTTCGTCGGTTGCGGCTACGGCTGACGCCTTTAATAATCTTTCCGATGCTGGGTCATCGATAATCACGCTTTTAAGTTTTAAAATCGCTTCAAATCCCGCAGATAAAGATCATCCGTTTGGTCATGGTAGAATAGAATATGTATCTAGTATGGTCGTTTCTATTGCGATAATTATTACAGGTCTTGGCTTTATTAAATCTTCGATTGAAAAAATTTTTAATCCGGAAAATTTGGGCTTTGATCTGGTGCCGCTCATAATTTTGATTTCTTCAGTTATTTTAAAATTAATTATGTGGTGGTTTAATTCTTTGATTGGCAAGAAGATAAATTCTTTGACTGTTATTGCTGCTGCTAATGATAGCCTATCTGATGCAATTGCAACTTCGACGGTTATTATTGGCTTTTTTATATCGCATTTTACGAATATTTATGTCGATCCGTATGCAGGACTTATTGTTTCGGCGTTTATAATATTTACCGGAAGTAGAACTCTCAAAGATTCTATAGGGCCACTTATGGGCAAGGCTCCGGACCAAAAATTTATTGATAAAATAACTAAAATCGTACTTTCAAATCCAGAAATTGAAAAAATCGAAGAAATTTCGGTTCATAATTATGGTCCACACAGAAGTGCTGTTTCGCTAAGAGTCCGCTTGTCATCAAAATTTGAATCTGATAAAATAAACAAAATAATAGATAAGGTAGAAATTCAATTAGAAAACAAACTTGGTTGTAGTGCTATAATTCGTGCAAAAAAAATTAAAATAATTTAAAGCGAGAAAATTATGAAATTTATTGATAATTATGTACAAAAATTTGTTCAAGAAGATTATAAAAATTTCGAATCTGAAATTTTTAGAATAGATAAATTATTAAAAAATAAGACTTGTGTCGGCAATAATATGCTTGGTTGGCAAGATTTAAATGTAAATTTTAAAAAAATCAAAAATGTTGCTGAAAATATAAATTCGAATTCAGATTGTATTTTAATAATTGGCATCGGTGGTTCTTATTTAGGTGCTAAAATGGCAATAGATTTTTTAAATCCTGTTAATAAAAATAAAATTTATTTTATCGGTCATAATTTAGATTCTGAACATTTAAATAATATTTTAAATAAAATACAAGATAGAAAAATTCATGCTATAATAATTTCTAAATCAGGTAATACTATCGAAATTAAAGCTACTTTGGATATAATTTTTAATTTTATTAGAAAAAAAAATAAGCAAAATTTACATAAATGTTTTACAGTTGTAACAGGTAAAAATGGATTTTTAAGAAATTTCGCAGAAATTAATAATTGGCAAATTTTAGATATACCTGACAATATTGGTGGCAGATTTTCGGTTTTAACTAACGTAGGGCTTTTGCCTATTGCGATTTCAGGCGCTGATATAGAAAAAATTATTTCGGGCGCCAAAGAAATAAAAAAAAATATCGAAAATTCAAGCAATAGTAATTATAATTATTGCTATAAATATGCTATTATAAGAAATGCTTTATATAAAAAAAAATTTATGATTGAACTTTTTTCGTCTTTTAGTTCTCGTATGATTTCGTTTATAGAATGGCTCAAGCAATTGTTCGGTGAGAGCGAGGGCAAAGATAATAAGGGGCTTTTTCCTACATCAGTATTTTTTTCTACTGATTTGCATTCTTTAGGGCAATTTATACAAGAAGGCTCAAAAATATTATTCGAAACTATTTTTTTTGTTAAAAATTTAAAATTAGATTTAAAATTATCTGATAAATTCGAAAATTATGATAATTACAAAAGTTTTAATGAAATAAACAGAAAAATTTTTGAAAGCGTTGTTCTTGCGCATCATGATGGCAAAGTACCTTGTAATATTATGGAAATAGAAGAATTTTCTGAACTCGAGCTTGGCAGATTGATATATTTTTTTGAGTTTTCTTGTGCGCTTTCAGCACTAATGCTTGGAGTTAATCCATTTAATCAGCCCGGAGTTGAAGTTTATAAAAAAATAATGTTGAACAAATAGATAAAAATTTTAATTTCTATCGGCAAGACCAGAAAAAATCTGGTATTGCTAAAAGAAGCTAGATATTTTCCTCCGACGACGCCGTAGGAGTAATGTAAATCTTTTGTATCCATGTTCATGTTTAGCAATAGACTTTTTTCAAAACTGGTAACAGACTTCTCTACAGCGCTGCCGTAGAGAGTATTACAAATTTAATTTTTCAGTTTCGTGTTATAATCTAAAAGGAACTATGAAAAATCATTCAATTTTGATTGTAGGCGGCGGTAGATACTCCAAATAAAGTGACATAATATTCAAAATGGGCATACAAAAAAGCAGGGCTGAAGGCAAGCATGATCGTGAAATTGAAATTGATAAAAGTTTATTGAATTCTGGTTTAGATTATAAATTCATAACTTTGCATACCGGTCTTTCAAAAGAAGAAATCGATAAATTAAGATGAATTATATTTTTTTATTCTACTCAAAAATCTAAAATAAGTATGTTTATAG
>CAMNDS010000013.1 GCA_946535695.1 uncultured Clostridia bacterium
TCCTGTTTTTAGTAAAGTTAAGCTAAGTGAAGTAGGAATATCTAATTTAGAGTTTACTCCCCAGCAAGAAATTGACAAATTAAAATTAAAAAATGAAATGATAGATGCCGAAATTTATAAGTTAAAAGACGGCATAGAAAAATTTTGGGAACATCAAAAAACATCTTGTGCTAAGGTGTATTCTTGTTTACAAAAATATGAAAAATGTGAACAAATAAAAAGTTTTGCCAAAACCTATAATGATAATTTTGTATTGGTAGGCTGGGTGCCGGAATTTAAAATTCAAGAAATTTCGGAAAAACTTGATAAAATTTCAAGAGTAGAATATTTCGTGGAATCTGGCGACGAACTTTTAAAATTTTCGCCCCCCACAAAACTCAAAAATAAAAATATTTTTTCGCCGTTTGAATTTTTCGTTTCCACCTACGGTTTACCAAAATATTCAGATATCGACCCGACGTCGTTTGTAGCAATCACTTACACTATAATTTTTGGCATCATGTTTGCCGACGTCGGTCAAGGGTTGTTGCTTGCGATTTTTGGGATTTTTTTAAGCAAATTAAAAAAGATGGATTTAGGAAAAATAATGATAACCTGCGGTGTATCGTCATCGGTATTTGGCTTTGTTTTTGGTTCGGTGTTTGGGTTCGAAGAAGCATTAACCCCAATTTATAATATTATTAATTTTAAACCGATAAGAGTTATGGAATCACCGATGAAAATAATAATTTCTTCGATATGCATCGGTATTTTTTGCTTAATTTTAGCGATGTGCACAAATATTTATTCTCTTTTGAAAAAAAATGATATTTTGGAGGCAGTTCTTTCTCATAGCGGTGCCTGCGGAATTGTGCTTTATTCTTCGCTTATTTTATTGCTTTTGAATACTTTAAGTATCGTGGCGGTGAATCCTATTATTTTAGAATTAATCATAATTTTGGCTTTAATTTTTATTTTCTTAAAAGAATTTATCAAAAGTCGAGTTTATAAGCATGAAAAAATCAGCTGGGGAGATTATATAATTTCACAGTTTTTTGAACTTTTTGAGATAATTTTGGGTTATTTTACGAATACTATTTCGTTTATAAGAATTGGTGTATTTATTTTTGTTCATGCCGGAATGATGATGGTTGTGTTCAGTCTTGCAAAAATGACGGGACAATATTTACTTACAGTAATTTTAGGTAATTTATTTGTAACGTGTTTTGAGGCGCTTTTGGTAGGAATGCAAGTGATGAGGCTCCAGTTTTGTGAGCTTTTTGGCAGATTTTTCGAAGGCGGCGGTCGAGAATTTAAACCCATAATCGCAAATATTGAAAAAACTTAATTTTTTTTGTTGCATTTTTGATTTTTTGTTATATAATATACGGCAGACTTTGCTATTAGGAGGTTTAAGTATGGCTATGGCTGATTTATTAGGTTTTATCCCGTTTATTTTTATTGTAGCCTCTGCGCTTTTGGCTTTATATTTGTCAAAAAAGAGAGTAAATAAAAAAGTTTTGTTTTTATCTCAAATTGTTTCAAGTTTTCTGGTTTCGATAGGAATTTTTGCTTATAAAGCTTCAAATCTAGTTATGGCAGTTGAGGCTTCGGGTGCTGGAAATGCCATTTCAGGTGATAAATCGATTGGATTTTCAATTGGTTTGATTGCTGCGGCTTTAGCTTTGGGGCTTGCAGCGGTAGCGGCTGGAATTGCGTTAGCTTCTGCCATTCCTGCAGCGATTGCTGCAATGTCGGAAAACGAAAAAACTTTTGGTAAATCTATGGTTTTTGCAATTTTCGGTGAAGCTATTGTTTTATATGGGTTTTTAATTGCAATATTTATATTAAACAAGCTTGACATGTTTGTAGGGACAAATTAATGCAAATTTTTCTTATAAGCGATAATGCCGATACGGCCATGGGATTTAGATTGATTGGTGTATCAGGGGTTGTTGTGCATTCTAAAGAAAAATTTGAAAGTGAAATTTATAAAGCACTTGAAAATAAAAAAATCGGGCTTGTATTGATAACAGAAAAATTTGTTGAGCTATGTGGTGAGCTTGTTTACAGTTTAAAATCCCAAGGGCACACTCAAATAGTTCAGGTTTCCGACAGGCACGGCAGTAAAAAAACAGCTGGCGAAGTCATAGGCGGTTATCTTAAAAATGCGCTTGGGATAAATCTATAATTAAGGAGTGTTATTTTGGCGAAAAAATCTGCAAGTCGATTTCTTCATTCAATTGATAAATATGCAAAAAAAAAGAAGCTAAAATTAGCGGAAGAAATTGAACAAATCGAAAACGAAAGGTTACAAAAAGAAGAACTCAAAATTTTCGAAAATGTTCGCTTGCTTATGATGTCTAAGCTAGCGAATACAAAAAACGAGATAGCGATGCAGGTTTATAAAGTTAGAACAAGTTCAAAACAAAAAGTTTATAATTTAAAAACTGATATTTGGAAAAAAGTGTTTGATGATTGTAAAATTCGGATAGAAAATTTTACCAAAACGCCGGAGTATTGCGAATATATTAAAGGTGCCGTTTGTAAAGCGGAAAAAGTGTTAGGTGATAATTTGAGTGTTTTTTTGCGCGAAAAAGACTTGAATTTAATAAATTTGATATCTGATTTTATTTTAAAACACAATATTGTATTAAATTACAAAATAAAAGACGGTGGAGTTTTGTTTTGTAAAAACGATTGTTGGCTTGATTTCACTTTTGATACTCGAATTTCAGAACAAAAAAAGTGGTTTTTGGAAAATTGCATGTCTAAGTTGGTGTGAATCGAGGTTTATTATGAACAATGAAGTTATATACGGTATAAATGGTCCTGTTATTACTGTTAAAAATTCAAAAGCTTTTTCTATGTCCGAGATGGTCTATATTGGTAACGATAGGCTTATAGGTGAAGTTATAAAGTTAAACACTCACGAAACAGTAATTCAATCTTATGAAGAGACCGGTGGATTATCTCCCGGTGAACCTGTAGTCGGCACAGGCTCTGCTATGAGTGCGCTTTTAGGGCCGGGAATAATTGGCAATATTTTTGATGGTATACAAAGACCTCTTAAAAAAATTCAAGAAGTTTCAGGTTCATTTGTCCCCAAGGGATGTTTAGTTAATTTTTTGGATGACGACAAAGAATGGAATGTTGAAATCACTGCTAAAATTGATCAGATTTTAACTGAAGGCCAAATTTATGCAATTTGTAAAGAAACAGAATCAATTGAGCATAAGTTTATGATTCCTATAGGGGTAAACGGCAGAGTCATAGAAGTAAGACCAAGCGGGAGTTATAAAATAAATGACGTGGTTTTGCGGTTAGAAACCGCAGGCGGTATAGAAGATATCACGCTTTGCCAAAAATGGCCAATAAGAATTCCAAGAAAAATTGCAAAAAGATTACCAATCGATATCCCACTCATAACAGGTCAAAGAGTTATTGATTCGATTTTTCCAATTGCCAAAGGTGGGTCGGCAGTTCTTCCAGGTGGTTTTGGTGCAGGAAAAACTATGACGCAGCATCAATTTGCCAAATGGTGCGACGCTGACATAATAGTTTATGTAGGATGTGGTGAACGCGGCAATGAAATGACCCAGGTTTTGGAAGAGTTTTCGGATCTTATTGATCCAAAAACAGGCAGGCCTATGTCAGAACGCACTATTTTTATTGCAAATACTTCTAACATGCCCGTTGCTGCACGCGAGGCTTCAATTTATACCGGAATAACTTTGGCAGAATATTATCGAGATATGGGTTATGATGTTGCAATGATGGCGGATTCGACTTCGCGCTGGGCCGAAGCTCTAAGAGAAATTTCTGGTAGATTAGAAGAAATGCCAGCCGAAGAAGGCTTCCCGGCTTATTTGGTGTCAAGACTTTCAGAATTTTATGAAAGAGCAGGAAGAAGTTTGAATTTATCGGGTAGTACTGGTTCTATCACGATTATAGGTGCGGTTTCACCACAGGGAGCGGATTTTTCAGAACCTGTAACGCAAAATACAAAAAGATTTACAAGATGTTTTTGGGCGCTTGATAAAAATCTTGCTTATGCAAGGCATTACCCGGCTGTGAACTGGAACATGAGTTATAGTGAATATTTTGCAGATTTAGATCCATGGTTTATCAAAAACGTTGGTCCGGATTTTCCAAAGTTTCGTAAGCAAATTATAGAAATTTTACATGAGGAAGAACGTCTTATGGAGATAGTAAAACTTGTTGGCGAAGATGTTCTTCCTGATGATCAAAAATTATCAATAGAAACTGCAAAACTTATAAGATTCGGATTTTTGCAGCAAAATGCTTTTCATAAAGAAGACACGTTTGTGCCGCTTTTAAAACAGCAAGAAATGATGCGTATTATTGTTTATTTATATGAGAAAGTAAAAAATTTAATTACGGCTTCGATACCCATTATAAAAGTAATTGAATCCGGAATTTTTTCGGATTTGACTAAAATGAAGTATGAGGTACCAAATAATAATTTAAAAAAAATCAATGAATATATAACTAGAATAGATAAGCAAATCGAAAGATTAATCTCTTAATTTAAAAGATAAATTTGATTTATAAATTACAAAACAGGCGGGAATTATGATTTTAAGATATTCGGGACTTACTGAAATTAGAGGATCACTTATTGCAGTTCAAAATGTAAGAGATGTTGTTTATGACGAAGTGGTCGAAATTTATCTTGATAATGATACTATTAGGCATGGTCGTGTTACACAAATTGAAGGCGATAAAGCTATAATTCAGGTTTTTGAGGGTACTAGATTTATTTCGCTTTCCAATACTCAAGTAAGGTTTACTGGCAAGCCTATGGAACTTGCGCTTGCGCCTGATATTTTAGGCAGAGTTTTTAGCGGCGCAGGTGTCCCTGTTGACGGGCTAGGTGAATTGGCGGCTGAAAAATATATGGATGTAAATGGATTGCCCATTAATCCTGTTTCGAGGGTTTATCCACAAAATTATATATGTACCGGCATTTCTTCGATTGATGCTTTAATTACTCTTATAAGGGGTCAAAAGCTGCCTATTTTTTCAAGTTCAGGCTTAAAGCATAGCGAACTCGCTGTCCAAATAGTAAAACAGGCAAAAATAACCGGAAATGAAGAAATTAATTTTGCTGTTGTTTTTGCGGCAATGGGTGTTAAAAACGACGTAGCTTCGTATTTTCAAAAAGAATTTAGAAATTCAGGTGTTCTTGAAAAAGTAGTTATGTTTTTGAACCTTTCTAATGATCCTGTTATAGAAAGAATTCTAACACCAAGAGTTGCTCTTACGGCAGCCGAATATTTAGCTTTTGATTTAGGTTATCATGTTCTTGTAATTATGACTGATATGACTTCATACGCTGAAGCTTTGCGCGAATTTAGCTCTTCCAAAGGTGAAATTCCAGGTCGAAAAGGCTACCCCGGATATTTATATTCTGATTTTTCTTCAATTTATGAGCGCGCAGGCATGATTAAAAACCACACGGGTTCTGTTACACAAATTCCGATTTTAACTATGCCTGGAGATGATATTACGCATCCAATTCCTGATCTTACGGGTTATATTACAGAAGGTCAGATTGTTTTATCAAGGAATTTGGAGCGCCAAGGAATTTATCCTGCTATAGATATTTTGCCGTCACTTTCGCGCTTGATGAAAGACGGAATTGGTGAAAAGTTCACGCGGGAAGACCACGCGATTTTGGCTGACCAGCTTTTTGCTTCTTATGCAAGAGTGCAAGAAGTTAGGTCTCTTGCATCTGTTATCGGCGAAGATGATTTGAATGAAAACGATAAATTATATATCAAATTTGGCAGTTATTTTGAAAAATATTTTATAAATCAAGCACCGACTGAAAACAGAACTATCGAAGATACTCTTAATTTAGGATGGAAAATACTTTCAATTTTGCCAATGTCAGAACTTTCGCGTGCCAAGTCTGAAATACTTGAAAAATATTATGTAAAAGATAAAGAGCTTTTGAATTTTGAACCTGATAGTGAACTATTTTCCTAAAAAATAATTATTCTTTAATAAATTTAATTTTATGGCAAAGCTTAGCTTATAAACAAAGTAGAAGTTATAAATCAGAGCTTAAGAGTTAATTACAGTGGTAAAAATTATAATTTTCCAAATTTTATTGCGATTTATTTTTATAAGCTGTAAAATAATAAAATGAAATTTTGAGGTGATAAAATGGACTCAAAGTTTACTCCTACGAAAGGCAATTTACTGGCGTCAAAAAATTATTTGGCATTTGCAAAAACGGGATTTTCGCTTCTTGATAAAAAACAAAATATACTGATAAAAGAATTAATGGCACTTGTTGGACGTGCCGATGAAATAATGAAAAAAATTGATAAAATTTATTCTGAAGCGTATTCTGCTTTGCAGCAGGCAAATATTTCTATGAAAAATTGTCAAGAAATTTCTATGTCGGTACCAATTTTAGATAATCTTAATTTGTCTTTTAGAAGTGTTATGGGTGTTGAAATTCCTATTTTTGATTTTGTAGAACTTAAAAATAATAAGCCTCCATTCGGTTTGCATGATTCTAATTCCTATTTAGATGAAGCTTATTTAAAATTTAAAGAAGTTTTAAATCTAACAATCCGTTTTGCCGAAATAGAAAATAGTGTTTATAGGCTTGCGATAGTTATTAAAAAAACTAAAAAACGTGCTAACGCTTTGAAAAATTCTATAATTCCCAAGTTTAGTCATGCTGTTAAATTTATCGGTGATGCTCTAGAAGAAAAAGAACGCGAAGAATTTTCAAGACTTAAAGTTATAAAAAATTTTAGAAATTTCAGACGGAGTTAAATTATGTATAGAGATTATAAATGTACTGAAGTTAACGAAAAATTAATCGGGAAAAATATTAAAGTCGCCGGTTGGGTTTCGAGTATTCGAGATCATGGTGGCGTTGAATTTATAGATTTACGTGATGATTCCGGAATTTTACAGATAGTTGGACGTGAAGATAAATTAAAAAATGTTTCAAAAGAAAGTGCTGTTTGTGCTTCTGGAATTTTAAAAAAAAGAGCACCTGAATTAATTAATAAAAAAATCAAAACTGGTGAATACGAACTTGAAATTTCAGAAATTAAAATTTTAGGTAAATGCGATGCTATTCCGTTTGAGATTAATAATTCGCGTGAAGTCAAAGAAGAATTAAGACTTAAATACAGATTTTTAGATTTGCGAAATAATTTAAATAACAAAATTATCAAATTACGTTCTGAGATTTTATATTTTTTGCGAAATAAAATGCATGATTTGGGTTTTTTAGAAATTCAAACGCCTATTTTATCTGCTTCTTCTCCTGAGGGCGCTAGAGATTATTTAGTTCCAAGCAGAAAATATAAAGGCAAGTTTTATGCTTTGCCTCAGGCGCCGCAGATTTTTAAGCAAATTCTAATGGTCTCGGGTTTTGATAAATATTTTCAAATTGCTCCGTGTTTTCGGGACGAAGACTCAAGAGCTGACAGGGCTCCCGGCGAATTTTATCAGCTAGATTTTGAAATGTCTTTTGCCGAACAAGAAGATGTTTTCAAAATAGGTGAAGAAATTTTATATTCTCTTTTTGAAAAATTCGGTAATAATAAAAAAATTACTAAAATTCCGTTCCCGAGAATTACTTATAAAGATTCTATGGAAAAATATGGCACAGATAAGCCGGATTTGCGTAATAAACTCGTGATAGTTGATTTGAGTAATATATTTTTAGGCTCAGGATTTTCAGCTTTTGACGGCAAAACTGTAAAAGCTATTACAGTTAGAGATGCAAATAAATCTCCGAGAAAATTTTTCGATAAAATGAACGAATTTGCACAAAATATCGGCATGCAAGGTTTGGGATATATTAAATTTAACGAAAATTTTGAGCCCTCGGGTCCAATTAATAAATTTATTCCAAATAATAAAAGACAAGAATTTTTAGAAATTTCTCAAGCAAATGCAAATTGCGCAGTGTTTTTTATTTCAGATAGCAATAAATTAAATGCTCAAAAATTTGCAGGTGAAATTCGAACAAAACTTGCCGAAGAACTTGATTTAATAGACAAAAATTCTTTTGAATTTTGTTATGTTACAGATTTTAATATGTACGAAAAAGACGAAAATAATAAAATTATTTTTACTCACAATCCGTTTTCGATGCCTCAAGGCGGTATGGAAGCACTTTTAAATTGTAACCCTTTGGAAATTTTAGCATATCAATATGATATAGTATGCAACGGCGTAGAACTTTCGTCAGGAGCTGTTAGGAACCATGATCCTGAAATTTTATTAAAAGCATTTGAAATTGCAGGATATTCAAAAGAAGAAGTTATTTCAAAATTTCCGTCGCTTTATAATGCTTTGTGTTATGGAGCTCCGCCGCATGCGGGAATGGCACCTGGATTTGACAGAATGCTTATGCTTTTGACAGATTCTGAAAATATTCGCGAAGTAGTCGCGTTCCCTATGAATAGCAATGCTCAGGATTTATTACTCGGCGCGCCGAATTTTGTTACAGAAGAGCAATTGAGAGAAATTCACATAAAAATAAGAGATTAATCATAATTTTTAGTTGATTTATTTTGAAATTTTTTTTAGAATACGAGCAGTGTTGTAAAAGTTTATTCAGGAGGTACTTATTTTGACTGGCAAAATTAGCAAAGACGAGATTTTAAAGCTTGCAAAGCTTTCCAGGCTTGAGTTTTCAGAAAGTGAGACTAAAAAACTTTTAAAAGATATAGGAAATATTATGAAACTTACTTCCAAAATCGAAAAATATGATAGTAGTGAGGTAACGTATGATAATATTCAAAGAGATTACGAGAAGCCTGAATATGATAGCTGTACTCATGACGAAATACTAAGCGGCGGAATAAACAAAAATGGCTTTTTTTTCGTGAAAAAATATTAATATTTTAGCTAATAGCAGTAATAATTTTTTATAAAAATACTAAAGGAGGATTTTTGTGAGTAAAAATAAAGGGCTTATACGTAAAATTCATGATGCGCTTGTTTCGAAAAAAGTTTCTTGTTTTGAACTTACCAGCTGGTACTTACGCGAGATCGAAAAAAGTGATCTAAATGCTTTTATTACTGTTACTAAAGAGCAGGCGTTAGAAAGCGCCAAAAAAGTTGACGAAAAAATTAATAAAAATCAAGAAATAGGCTTGCTTGAAGGCGTGCCAATGTCGCTTAAAGATAATTTTTCGACTAAAAATATTTTGACTACGTGTGCTTCTAAAATACTTGAAAATTATGTGCCGATTTATAACGCGACTGTTTATGAAATTTTAAAAAATCAAGGCTGTATATTACTTGGCAAGAATAATCAAGATCAGTTTGCCATGGGTTCTTCTAACGAAACTTCGTATTTTGGGCCGGTTAAAAATCCTCATGATAAAACGAAAGTCCCAGGAGGCAGTTCAGGTGGCTCGTGTGCTTCAGTTGCGGCGGGTCTTGCTGCATTTGCAATGGGCAGTGATACCGGAGGCTCTATCAGGCAGCCTGCTGCGTTTTGTGGCATAGTAGGTATGAAACCAACTTATGGTTCTATATCTAGATACGGCATTATTCCGCTGGCTTCTAGTTTAGACCAAGCAGGGCCGCTAACTTTGACGGTCGAAGATAATTCGATAATTTTTGATTGCTTGGCAGTTCATGACCCAAAAGATGAAACTTCGTGTAAATTAGCAAGAAAAAAAACTTTTGATTCTTTAGATAGTTCTATAGAAAATTTAAAAATAGGAATTCCAACGAATTGCTTTGAGGGCTCTGATAAAGAAGTTTATAATGCTGTTGAAAATGCAGCAAAATTTTATGAAAAATTCGGTGCCAAAATTACTTATTTTGCTTTTCCTGAGTTAGATTTTTCAATGCCTGTTTATTGTGTTCTGGGCAGAGCCGAAACGGCTTCTAATATGGCGCGTTTTGACGGTATAAGATACGGATATAAATATAAAGGCGAATATTCTGACGTTAATGACTTAATGACAAAAACAAGATCTGAGGCACTCGGCGACGAAGTCAAACGAAGAATTTTAGTAGGCTCTTATGTTTTAAATTCAGGTTATTATGATTCTTTTTATAAAAAATCTTTGGTAGCAAAAAATCTTATTACTAAAAAATTTGCCGAAAAATTTGAAGAGTTTGATATTTTAATAACTCCTACGTCGCCTACGACTGCATTTGGGTTTAATTATGCCGGAGATGACCCGTTAAAAATGCAACTGGCAGATATCTGCGTTGTTAATGCAAACATTGCCGGAATTCCTGCGATTTCGATTCCGTGTGGATATGATTCGAATAATTTGCCAATCGGTATGCAAATCATGTCTAAATGCTGGTCTGAAGATTTGTTGTTACGAGTTGCCTATAAATACGAAAAAGAGAATTTTTTTGCAAAAATAATAGGAGGAGTTCAATTTGAAATATAATCTTGTTTGTGGGTTTGAAACTCATATAGAGTTATCGACTGAAAATAAATTATTCTGCCCCTGCAAAGTTAAATTTGGTTCTGAGCCCAATTCAAATTGCTGTCCTGTTTGTATTGGGGCTCCCGGTACTTTGCCAGTTTTGAATAAACAGGCAGTTATTTATGCAATCAAAATGGGCTTGGCTCTTAATTGCAAAATTAATTTATTCTCAAAAATGGAACGTAAATGTTATTTTTATCCAGATTTAGCTAAAGCATATCAGATTTCGCAAAACGATTTGCCGTTATGCGGCCCCGGATTTGTAGAACTTGACAGTGGCAAAAAAATAAGAATTAATCATATTCATATCGAAGAAGACGCTGGAAAAATCAAGAACGAATCTGATGGAATTTATGTTGATTATAATCGCGCCGGAGTGCCTTTAATCGAAATAGTCAGCGAACCTGATATTTCAAGTATTGAAGAAGCTCAAGAATATATCGAAAAATTGCAGCTTACGGCCAGATACGTTCGAGTTTCTGATGCCCGTATGCAAGAAGGCTCGATAAGATGCGACGTGAATATTTCAGTAAAACCTGAAAATTCTGATGAATTAGGCACTCGTATCGAGATTAAAAATATGAATTCGATTGCTTTTATAGCTAAAGCTTTGAAATACGAGTACGAGCGTCAAGTAGATATTTTAGAGTCCGGCAAAAAACTTGTTCAAGAAACCCGAAGATTTAACGAGCAAAAAAATTGCACTGAAAGTATGCGCGAAAAAGAAGATGCAAGCGATTACGGATATTTCCCGGATCCTGATTTATCGAGTATTTGTTTAGAACAAGAAAAAATCGACGAAATTAAGAAAAATCTTCCCGAGATGTATTATTCAAGAAAAAAAAGATATATTAAGCTAGGTATTCCTGAAAAAACTGCAAATTTGCTTATAAAATATGTTAACGTCTCAGATTTTTTTGATTTAGCTATAAAAAATTGCAAATCTCCCGAAAAAGTTGCGAATTTAATCATCGGTCAGATATTTAGCTTTTTAGGTTCTGAAACCGAAAAAGAAAGTTTTGGTATTTCGATTTTGCCAAAAGATTTAAATTATTTGGTAAATTTGATTTCTGATAATAAATTAAACATGGCAAGTGCTAAAAATTTACTTTCTAAAGCATTAGAAAATAATAAAAATCTTAAAGATTTAGCAAATAAATTCGTATCAGAATCACCAAAATTTGACTTAAAACAAGTTTGCTGCGAATGTGTAAAAAATTGCCCAGAGGCTGTAAAAGATTATTTATCCGGCAAAGAAAAAGCTTTACAGGTTATAATCGGCAAAGTTATGGCAAAAACCCGAGGCAGCGCCGATGCGGTTGAAGCTAAAAATATTATTAAGAACATAATTAAAGAAAAAAAGTAAAAATTTTTGAAAAAAAGCTGTTTTTGCTATTGACAAGTTATTTTGTATATGGTAAAATAAGTACAGTCTGCGTGTTTACGTGGACTTAGGTTAAATTTTTTTAAGTGAGGTTTTGCTATGAAGATTTCTAAACTTCTAGTTTCGAGTCTTTTGTGTGGTACTCTTTTAATTTCTCCTACTACTAAGGCCGGGTGCTTTTTAGGAGACGTTGCCAAGTATTTTTTGATTGGTACCGGGATTTGTGCTGGTTTTAGTGTCATACGTGCCGTTGCTGATGAGACTGGTAACAAAGACTTTAAAGGTGCGGTAGAAAAAATTAACAACTCAGCGAACGAAGCTTTTAATGCCGTTGTTGAGTTTGGTGGAACGGCTGCGAAATCAGTTAGTGAATTAGCAGAGCTTGGCGTTAGAAAAGTATCCGGTGCTATTAAAGGTGAGAAGAAGTTGCTTAAAGATGATGTTGAGGATAAAAACCTCGATAACCAAATTATTAGTAGCACCCCAATGAATAATTAAGAGTACTACTAACTTTTTAAAGTGCGGTCTTATGCCGCGCTTTTTTGTATTTATAACTATTCAAAATTAAAAGTGATACAAATTATCACAGTCTGTAAGAAAAGAAATTAGAAATAGAATTTTTAATGAAATTAAAATTATCAGAAAAATAGGCTTCTTCCGAAACCGGTAAAAAGCAGCCCTCCGGCATAGCCGGAGATTTTTCAGATGCGCCTAAAGGCTATATTACTAGCAGCGCCTCAAGGCGCATATACAGCTCGCACTTGCGAAAGGCTCGATACTAGCGACCCGTAAACGGGTTGTAATGTTCTTTCAAGACAATTTTGCCAGAAATTTGGTCTTCCTTTCGTGAATTAACAGACTACTCTTCCCCTTTAAAAAGCCCACTATACTTGAAATACTAAATTTTGGCGGTATTTTCAAACAC
>CAMNDS010000014.1 GCA_946535695.1 uncultured Clostridia bacterium
TAATAATTTAAATAAAGGATTAATTAATTGGGTTAAAAATCATAAATGGCAATTATTAGCTGGTACATTAACAACTGCTACGGTAGTTACGTTAACAGCTTTAAGTATTAAATATTTGATTGTGAAAAATAAAGAAGAGCCTAAAGAAAAAGAGCTTAAAAATGTAATGCCTGAAGAAGTAAGTTTTAAAAAAGAAGACTCTGAACAAAAAGGCCCTAAAGAAAAAGAAAAGTTTAAAAAAGAAGAACCTAAAGAAGATCCTAAAGAAGAAGAGCTTACAGAAAAAGAGCTTAAAAATAAAGTAGATCTAAAAAAAGAAGAATCTGAACAAAAAAAGGCCCCTAAAGAAAAAGAACTCAAAAATTTAAAAAAAGAAGAACCTAAAAAAGAAGATTCTCAAGAAGTTGATGCCGTGGAATATATTTTGCGTGAAGCTAAGAAAGAAATTGAAAAATATAAAAATGATTTACACAAATATACTGTTAAAAATATAAAAGCTTCCGAACTGAGGGCTGACAAAATTTTTAATATGATAGAACTTTATTTTAATAAAATTAAACAAGGTACTTGTATATGTAAAAATAGTGTCAAAGGACTAATAGATTATTTTAATGGCAATTTAAAAATGCAAAGTAAAAATATATATTGTAGTTTTAGTGTAGACAATTTACTTACTATTTTACATTTTGACAAGTGTTCGTGTTATATAAACGTTTATTACTCGGATCAATCGGAGGATTTCTATTTACAGTCTATGGTAGTTGAGGATAAGTCTACGATAGATAATTACAGACATGAGATGCCTGTTGAGGGTGAATATAAATTAATATCTAGGACGTCGCTAGAAACGGATAAATAATAATAAATTTATAGAAGATTATATCTATGTATGAATAAGACTTATTTCGAAACTGGTAACCAATGTTGAAAAAATCGGATGGATCATATCTACGTCAAAGCAGGTGCGAGTATCTTTTTCTAAGTGTAACTACTGTTATAAGTTATTTCTATAAAATTTTAGTACCATCTTTTCTTAATGATGCTAGAGAATTTTTAAATTTTGTTTATTTTTGTAAATATTCAGCAAAAATCAATCATATTCATTGAAAAAGGTGAGAAAATGATTGATCTAATTTTTTCAATTCTGCAAAGAATGTTTTTTCTGGCATTGCATATAGTAAATCCAAGCACATTCCCAAAACCATTGTCACTAAAAGAAGAAGATGAATGCTTTAAAAAAATAAAATTTGGCGATAAATCGGCAAGAGATAAATTAATAAATCATAATCTAAGGTTAGTCGCTCATATAATAAAAAAATTTAATTTTTTACAAGAAAACAATGAAGATTTAATTTCTATAGGAACTATAGGACTAATAAAAGCTGTAAATACATTTAAAATTGAAAAGGGAATACGTTTTTCAAGCTATGCTTCTAGATGCATAGAAAACGAAATATTAATGAACCTGCGAAGTACCAAAAAAAGTATTTTGGATGTTTCTATGTCGGAACCAGTTGAATCGGCAAAATCCGAAAATAGTCTTACTTTAATGGATACAATTGCCGATAAAGCCAGTCTATATGAAAAAATTTTCGATAAAATTGATATTGAAAAATTAAGCTTAAATATAAAAAAATATCTCACTCAAAGAGAGCAAGATGTAATAAATTTAAGATATGGATTAAAAAATCATAAACCGCAGACGCAAAAAGAAGTAGCAAATAAAATCGGAATTTCACGCTCATATGTTTCAAGAATAGAAAAAAAAGCATTAAACATATTAAAATCGCACATAAATTAAATTAAACAACGTTTAACTGCAACTTTTAAAATTTCTTCTCTGTTAAGTCCCGAAATTATTTTTCTTGCACCTCTGTTAGCTGTAATATAGGCGGGGTCACCCGAAAGGAGATAACCTACAATTTGGTTTAATGGGTCATATCCTTTCTCAAGTAATGCTTCATAAATAAAAGATAAATTTCTTAAAATTTCGTCTTCTTTTTTTTTTGAAAGCGAAAAAGTCAGAGTTTTGCTATCATTAAAATTACTTTGCAATTTATCTTTTCCATTATTTCCAAACATAAAATGCCCTTTTATCTGCCAAATCTGTAATTTTTATTCTTTTTGTTCCGTTTTTTGCGCGCTAATTCAGACTTTAACTTACGTCTTACAGAAGGTTTTAAATAAACTTCTTTTTTTTTAGCTTCGCTGATAATACCGGCACTTTGACGCCTATAATCACTGAAAATTTTGCTAAATCCATCACGTTCATCAGCTTTTTCACCGTTCTTTTCAATAATTTTCAGATTGTCCAATTTTTCTCCCGATCCTGTCGGTTCATCAAGATCAGATGGGACAGAAGAACCAATGTTACCATCGTTTGGTTGATCGTCTAAACACATAATTCATCCCTCCAATCCATAAAGTTTATGTTCGTATTATATCACAAAAGCAAAAATTTGTCAAAATTTTGCACGGCATTGAAAAAATTAAGCAAAAAGCTTCCAAGTTATTCCGGATGGAAAATAAATTTACTTAAATTTTGGAGCTACTGATCCGAATCGAACGGACGACCTGCTCATTACGAGTGAGCTGCTCTGCCTGCTGAGCTACAGTAGCATAAAGTTTAATTTTAGTACTTAGCTCAAAATATTTCAATAGATTTCTTTTAAAACCAGTAATATATATTCTCTCTGTCGCTGCCGTAGCGGTTATTCTCTTGCTTTGCAATGCCTAAATATCAGGCCACTTTACATAGTGTATTGAGGATACTATAATTAATTTATACATATTTTTATTAAAGGATATCCATGACATTAAAAGATACAAAGCCGGGCGATGTTGTTATTGTTTTAAAAATTTTAGGTCAGCGCCATGACGAAATAAAAAGGCGCATAATGGACGTCGGGATTCTTCCTGGAACTCGCATGGAAGTTATTAAAGTCGCGCCTTTGGGAGACCCTATTCAAGTAAGTCTTTTAGAGTTTGACTTGATAATAAGAAGATCTGAAGCTGAAAAAATAGTAGTCGAATACGAAAAGAGCTGATCATGATTAATAACAAAAATAATAAATACAAAAATTTGCGAGTCTCTCTTGTAGGCAATCCTAATACCGGAAAAACTACTTTGTTTAATAGATTAACTGGTAATGCACAATATGTCGGAAACTGGCCTGGAGTTACAGTCGAAAAAAAAGAAGGCTACGTTAAAAATACGAATTTTCCAGTTAAAATTACGGATTTACCTGGAGTTTATTCGCTGTCGCCGTTTTCGCCCGAAGAAATTATTACCAGAAATTTTATACTCGAAAATAATACTGACTTAATAATAAATATAATCGATGCTACAAATCTCGAGCGTAATCTTTATCTTACGACTCAAATTTTAGAGCTCGGCAAGCCTGTAATTATCGCTCTTAATATGTGCGATAGATTGCAACGTAAAGGCAAAATAATCGATTTTTGCACTCTTGAAAATTTGTTGGGAACTCTTGTCGTGCCAATTTCGGCTGCAAAAAATATAGGCATCGAAGAGTTAACAAACAAAATTACTAGTCTTGAATATAATTATAATAAAAATTTTAAAATATTTAAGTATAATCAAGATATTGAATCTAAAATATTAAAAATTAAAAAAATTTTGCATAGTTTAAATTCTAATTTTTATAATAACAGATTTATTTTGGTAAAAGTTTTGGAGTCTGACGCTTTGATAATTTCGTCACTTAATTTAAAGCTTGATACAATAAAAAAAATAGACGAGATCAGAGGCTTGCAAAACGAAATAAAATATGAAGAAAATATCGCAGCCGAAAGATATAAAAAATCTTCAGAAATATGCAAAAAATCAATTTCGGATATAAATAAAATTAAAAAAATTAAAATTTCCAGGAAAATTGATAAAGTAATTACCGGAAAATTTGCAGCTATTCCGATTTTTTTAATTATAATGCTTTTTATTTTTTATGTAAGTTTTGGTCCGATTGGCACTTTTTGCCAAAGTTTTGCAAGAGAAATAATTAGCAAAGGCATTGAATATCCGCTGAGCATTTTGTTAAACCAATTAAAAATAAACAATATTTTTTCAAGTTTTATATTTGCAATTGTTGCCGGAATGGGGGAGGTGCTTTCGTTTTTGCCGCAAATTTTAATATTATTTGGTATGCTTGCGCTCCTAGAAGACAGCGGTTACATGGCGCGCGCGGCGTTTATAATGGACAAATTAATGCGAAAAATCGGACTTTCTGGCAAAGCGTTCGTGCCGCTTTTGATGGGATTCGGATGCAGTGTGCCGGCGATTTTGAGTACGCGAATACTCAATAATGAAAAAGAAAAAAAATTAACGATATTTTTAATTCCATTTATGTCCTGCGGAGCAAAAATACCGGTTTATTTAGTATTTTTAAATGCATTTTTCCCTGAAAAAAAAGCAATCATGATGTTTTTGATATATCTCACAGGCATATTATTTGCAATACTTATGTCTTTTATTTTTAGACAAATAGTAAAGCCCAAAGAGTCGCCCATGATAATGGAGCTGCCTGATTATAAAATTCCGTCGCTGCATAATTTATATTTACACCTTTGGGATCAATCAAAAGATTTTTTAGAACACGTAGGAGCTATAATACTTGGCTCTTCCGTAGTAATTTGGTTTTTGCAGTCGTTTGACCAAAGTTTAAGATTCGTGGAAGATAACTCGCAGAGCTTGCTTGCAAAACTTGGGGGATTCATCGCACCTATATTTACTTTTTCAGGATTTGCCAACTGGAAATCAGCTGTGGCGCTTATCACAGGATTATTATCAAAAGAAGCGATTATTAGTACAATGTCGATAGTTTATGGCGCTGAAGAATCGAATTTAAACGAAGCAATCTTGCAAAATTTTACAAAATCAAGCGCGCTGGCAATGCTGGTTTTTATTTTGCTTTATCCGCCGTGCATATCGGCTTTGGCAGTTTTTAAAAAAGAAAGCGATACATTCTCGGCGTGTTTATCTTTAGTTGTTAATACATTGATTGCTTTAATAGCCTCAATTTTAGTATTCAATATAGTAAAATTTTGATATCAAATTTTTCTGCCGGAGAAAACAAATTATCTGCTTCAATTTGACTTTAATTAAATCCTGGATGACCTGGAATTAAAGAAATGATTAATTTGTCTTGATCTGTTAAGTTATTTTGAAATGACGTAATACAAAATTCTTTAACCAATTTTCCTATTTCATCAACAAATTTACCGTCATCTTTGTTGTTTTTCCAATCATTAAACAATAAATCAGATCTGCTTTTAATTTTATTGTCAGTTGACATTGCACCAACAAAATCGCGATTATTTACCAAAAAAATTTTTTTTGAGTTTTTATTACTAGTTATTACTAAGGCATTCATGTCATCACTCATTTTAAATTTTACTTCTGATAATCTTTTTAAATAATTTATAATTTGTTCATTATTTAAGTTTTTTGCATTGGCGCAAACTTGATAAATAGCGAATAAAACTTCTTTTAATAAATCATAATCTAATAATTCAAAACTATTATCATCAAATGTCATAACATAATATTTTAAATTTCGTTTGAATTCTTCAATATTTGGATTGCAAGATAATTGAATTATTTTTTTGAAACTTTCATACATAATTTTCAAATATTTTATTGTTTGATCTTGATTTTGTAGAATTTCCTTATTTTGTCCATCGTTATTATTTTCATTACTTTTATTATCTTTATTATCATTATCATCTTTAGTATTTTTTTGCAAAGCACAAACCGTGATTCCAATTCCAATCAATGCACAAGGAACAACCGCACCTAAAGTTATTAAAACTTTGTTCATAAAACTAGAATTTTGGTTAGTATTATTTCGTGCACAAGCACCATGAGCATTAGATAAAAAAGCAGATATAACAGCAACAGCTAAACTTTTTTTAATTGAATCTTTCATAAATACATTCCTAAAATAAATTAAATTAAAACTTAGTCGGATATATCCATACCCACTGTTTTCATTGTAAGTCATAAAATAAAAAAAGTCAATATATCTTTTGGGATAATAAAAATATTTTTTATTAAACCACCATGTCATTTAAAATTTTAAATTTATTTTTATATTTTATTGATAATAAAATTATTATTTTCTTTATATTTTACGAAATCGTTAAGAATATTAAGTATAAATTTTTCATTGGCATATTGATAATTCTCGTATATCGATTTTTCAGCAACTACATTAACGCTATCCATAGCATTAATTTCGAAATTCACAAAGTTAGATGCAATTAAAAGCGAAGCTAAAATGGATTTAGCACGTCTAGAAGTTTTGGAACTCATTTTTTCTCCTTTTTAAAATTTTCAAAAAATTAAAATCAGATTGCAATCTAACTCTTAATTATACAAAAATATTTTTGTCAACAAAAAAAAATATTTTTGTAACTTTGCACAAAACAATAATAGATTTTAATAAATAATTCTAAAAAATCAACAATAGATTTATTGTGAAACTTAAAAATTAAATTGGAAATGCTATTTCTGGCGAAAAGAATATATTTTACTGGTTTTAAAAGAAGTCTAATATACATATTGCAGACGTAATTTTACCTGTTGGTTAGGTTCTACTCTGTTTTGCCTTGATTTTTGATTTCTATTTTGTGTTGCAAGCTTTAATATAAGCAATTTCTTATTTCAGCAATTTTTTGCATAAAAATGCCGGCAGCAACAGAGGCATTCAGTGAATTAATTTTGCCATACATGTTTATCGAAGCGATAACATCACAATTTTTTTTAATAGAATTACTCATACCGTTTCCTTCGGAGCCTATTATTAATGCAATCGGGTTATTAAAAAAATTATTTAATTTTTCAAAACTCTGGCCGTTTGAATCCGTCCCGCAAATCCAGATATTATTTTTCTTTAAAACTTCGCAAGCGCGATTTAAATTATCAACTCTGCAAATTTTTATGTAAGAAAGTGCGCCGCAAGAACATTTTTCAACCGTCGGAGTAATCGAAGCGCTGCGGCGTTTGCCAATTATAATCCCATGAACACCCATACATTCTGCAGTTCTTATAATCGCACCAAAATTGTGTGGATCTTGAATTTTATCTAAAATAAGTATAAAAGGCTTTTGTTTTTTTTTATTTGCAATATCAATAATATCTTCAATTCCCACATATTTTCGCGAAGAAATTTGTGCAATTATGCCTTGATGATTTAAATTTTTAAACATAAAATCAAGCTTTTTATGGTCACAATACTTGATAAGAATTTTTTTTTTCGATGCAATTTTTGAAATTTCTGCAGGAACTTTTCCCGAATACATTATAAAATTGAGTTCTGAATTGCTTTTTAGGGCTTCTAAAACTGAATTTCTGCCTATAACAAAATTATTGTTAAAATTATTATTGTTATTTTTTTTCATGCAAATCCTTTCGTTTTTTGTATATAATAAAACAAATAATTTTTTTATTAAAGGGGTAGAATGTGGTGAAGTATAATAAACGCCCAAATCCTAATATATTGCATCCGATATCGGGATATCAAAATGAAATATATATAAAGCCTTCAGTTAAAAATCCGAATATTATCGTCGGTGACTTTACTTATATTGCCGATTCGGAATTCGAAAGTCATGTTACTCATCTTTATGATTTTAATAAAGATAAATTAATAATCGGCAAATTTTGTCAAATTGCAAAAGGCGTTGAATTTATTATGAACGGTGCAAATCATCAGATGAATGCCGTAACTACTTTTCCGTTTTATACTCTTGAAGGCTGGAACATGAAACCGCCAGAAATTTCCGATTTGCCATTAAAAGGCAACACAGTTATCGAAAATGACGTCTGGATTGGTCAAAACGCAGTTATTTTGCCTGGAGTTCATATCGAAAACGGCGCAATTATCGGCGCAAATTGTGTTGTAGGAAGCAATGTTCCGGCGTATACAATTATGATTGGCAATCCGGCGAGAAAACTTCGAAAACGCTTTGATGACGAGTTAATTAATTTATTACTCAAATTCAGATGGTGGGATAAAAGTATCGAAGAAATAAATAATTTGATTCCGATTTTGACCTTGAGTAATTTAGAAAAAGTAAAAACAGAACTTAAATCAAGATTATAATCAGGAGCAATTTTTGAGCAAAAACGAAGATTTAAAAAAGATAAAAGAATTAGAATTTTTGGTTAATTATCACAGAAAAAAATATCATGAAGAAGACAACCCCGAAATAGAAGACTGGGAATATGATAAGTTAAAGCGAGATCTGGAAAATTTATATAAATTATACCCGGATTTAAAACATGAATTTAAAATTGGCGGCAGAGCTTCTGAAAAATTTTCAAAAGTCAGGCATGAGATTAAAATGGAAAGTCTTCATGATTCTTTTTCTATGGAAGAAATTGAAAATTTTTACAATAAAATTGATCCAGAAAAAACCGAAGAATTTGTTATAGAACCCAAAATTGACGGTATTTCGCTTTCAGTCGAATACACAAACGGAATTTTAATGCGCGCTTCGACTCGAGGCGACGGCATAATTGGCGAAGATATCACGGAAAATGCTCTTACTATAAAAAATTTGCCGCATAAAATTAATCCTAATATAAAATATCTCGAAATTCGCGGCGAGTGCTTCATGCCAAAACCGGATTTTAAAGAATTAACTAAATTTCAAGAAGCTAATGGTCAAAAAATTTTTAAAAATCCTCGAAATGCTGCTGCGGGCTCGATAAGACAAAAAGATGCCGAAAAATGCAAAACTCGTAATCTTCAAATTTTATTTTTTAACGTTCAAAAAATTTCAGATAAAAATTTTGATACGCATTCGGAATCTTTAGAATTTTTAAAATCTTTAGGTTTGTCTGTTGTAAATTTTAAAATATGTAAAAATTTTCAGGAAATTAAATCTGAAATCGAAAATATTAGCAAAATTCGTCATGATTTTAAATTTCAAACCGACGGCGCAGTTTTAAAAATCAATTTGCTAAAAAAAAGGCAGGAACTTGGCAGTACATCGAGCTTTCCCAAATGGGCCGAGGCGTTTAAATATCCTCCAGAAATCAAAAAAACAAGGTGCACAGACATCAAACTCAGCGTCGGCCGCACCGGAATCATCACTCCTGTTTGCATTTTTGAGCCGGTAAACCTAAGCGGATCAATGGTTTCGAAAGCATCGCTTCACAACGAAGATTTTATCAAAAGCAAAGATGTAAGAATTGGCAATTTTGTCTATGTTATTAAATCTGGGGATATCATTCCTGAAATAATAAAGTCTGAATCTGATAGTGATATTCAAACAAATTTCGAATTTAAAATGCCGGATTTTTGTCCATCATGTGGTAAAAAACTTACTTTTGAAAATAATAATAATAATAAAATTTTAAAATGCAAAAATGAAAACTGCCCTGAAAAAATAAAATCTCAAATAGTGCACTTTACCGCGCGCGATGCGATGAATATTGAAAATTTTGGTGAAGAAACTGTAAATATTTTAAAGCATGAAATAAAAAATTATTCAGATATTTACAAATTAAATGAAAATATACTTAAAAAATATAAACAATTCAGGAGCGCAAATACTTCGAATAACCAAATATTGATGTTTGGTTTTAATGAACAAATTTATTTGAATAAAATCGGTAAAAATTTGTTGAATTCTATTAAAAAATCTAAAAATAATTCTCTTGAAAGATTAATTTACGGTATTGGTATTTTATTTGTAGGCAAAGAAACTGCCAAAATTATTGCCAAATATTTTAAAAATATAGAAAATTTACAAAAATGTACTATAGAAGAGCTTCTGCAAATAGACGGCATAGGCGAAATTACTGCAAAAAGCATATTTGATTTTTTTCATAACAAAAAAAATATTGAAAATTTAAATTTAATAAAAAAACTTGGTGTAAATACTAATTATTTGGGAAATAATATAGAAAATAAAAATCAAAAATTTTCAGGATTAAATTTTGCTATAACTGGTAAATTTGATAATTATTCACGTGGCGAAATAATAGAAAAAATTGAAAATTTGGGTGGTAAAATTAGCAATTCAGTTTCAAAAAATACGTCTTTTGTAATTTGCGGCAGCGAACCTGGTAAAAAATTAGAAGATGCTAAAAAATTTAACGTCAAAATTATCAATCAAGAAAAATTTGAAAGTTGGATAAAAGAAATAGAATTCTTTCAAAACTAATGCTTGGTGTTAAAAAAATCGTACAGATATCTCTCCGGCACCGCCGGAGAGATCACTTCTGATTTAATTTTTAAGTTTCGAAAAAAATCTATTAAAATTTTTCACCAACTTTAAAACTTCAGAATATCATATAGTAATAAATTTTCTGAATATCAGAAAAGCCATATAGGAGGAAAATTGAAAACATATATGAATTCTGTTATGAATACAGGAAGAATTCCTAATAATAATGATGTTAATTTGTCATCAAATCAAAATAATTGGCAGCAAGAAAATACTGAAATTGTTCCAACTAGTCAAATTATTCCAAATAATTTCAGAGAAAATTCGAACGCAAGTTCGGTTGTTTATAATGTCAAACCTGGTGATACTTTATGGGGAATTGCACAAAATTATTTGGGTAGCGGTAAAAAATATTATGAAATTCAAACTTTAAATCACCTTAAAGACGACAATATTCATACGGGGCAGACAATTTTAATTCCGCAAAATTTATCATCAGGCTGGCTTCTTTATAATGTTGAAAGCGGCGACACTTTGTGGAATATTGCGCGCACGTATCTCGGCTCCTGGACGAAATACAATATGATTATGAGTTTAAACAATTTGCAAAATGAAACAATATATCCAGGCCAAATTTTAAAAATTCCAATAAAAAATCAAAATAATATCTACACGGTTCAGCCGGGTGATAATCTTTGGAATATTTCACTAAAACTTTTAGGCGACGGCAACAGATTTTATGAAATAATACAATTGAACAACTTACAATCAGAACAAGTTACCGAAGGCCAAACACTTAAAATACCCGAAAAATAAACAATATATTAAAAAACTACAATTCACTCTCTCCGGCATTGACGGAGAGAAAACTCTATTTCAAATTTTAACATTATTAATAATTTTTATATTTTATTGATGCTAAATAGCAATACATTTGCTTCATCTTTCTATTCATTTTTTCCTACTTCTTCTAATTTAAATTCATTAAATTTATTTTTTTCGTTTGATTGGCATTCAAAACCTCCGACCATGCCGGAGGCTGCTTGTTATGAGAATGGATTTTCTACATTGTCAAACGTCATCCTTCTATCACTAACTAATTTACCGTTGTCGATAGAAAATACCCACGCTTTTCCATTTCCCCAATGAAATAAAGCGCCCATACCCTGTTTACCAAAAAAGAACTTAAAAACACTACCTGAAATCAAAGCGCTGGAAATTTTCAATTTACCTTCGGCAATGGCTCTTACTAAAAAGAAACCGTTACCTGGAGAATCATTAACTTTTTTAAACATATCATATATAGCTTTTTTCACCTTTTCACTATCAGCACTTAAAACACCATCTCCTTTTGCTTTTGACAAAGCATTGTCAATAATTCCTTCATTGTACTTTCTAATTTCTTCATTACCTGCGCCAAAATTTTCTGTTTTCTTCTCGAATATCATTGACTTATTGATATTTTCTTCAGCAAATAATTTTTCTTGATCGCCATTCTTAACAGTTGAATTATTCTCCAAATTAATAATTGATTTAGCCGTAATAGCAAGACCAACATCATTTTTTAAAGCATCTTTATCATCAGGCTTTTCATCCTTCTTCTTGTTGCGCGTCAAACCCCAAATAGTAAACCCACCTGCAACAGCAATCGCAAGCGCCGAGGCAGATATTACCAACGGTTTAAAAAATTTTCTTTGGGTAATAGGAGTCGCCACCTGTGCTCGCTCAAGACTTTGCGGCGATTTAACATCATTTTTATTTATAGAAAAACTCTGAGATTGAACAGACAAATTCTTATTATCAAAACCTTTCATCTCCTTTGCCTGAGAATCACTACTGCCAAACAATGCGCTCAAAAGCATCACTGCAACTTTTCCACTCCGCCTACGGTTATCAAATTTACTCATAAAATTTCCTCCTTAAAAATCAAATTAATGTAGTCCCGACCAACCGACCTTAACCACATTATAATTCAAACATTCATTTTTGTCAAGCTTTTTTTGTATTAATCCGAAAATTTTTTTATTCGCGAAAAACTTCTGGGATAAATTTTTGGAGTATTTTTTATTTTTTGAATAATTATTAAATATCTGGTGCCAAAATTATCTGGTAAGATAATTTTTTCGATATTTTTTATTTTGCACCCCAATTTTTGTATAATATTTACAGAATTTTCAATTTCAGTTTCAAAATTTGGACCTTTCATGGCAATAAAAATTCCGTTAATTTTTATGAACGGAATACATAATTCTGA
>CAMNDS010000015.1 GCA_946535695.1 uncultured Clostridia bacterium
GTTTTTAGCTTGTACGTCGGTTCTGGGTAATAAGGCTTCGGCGATGAATACAAACAAAGCACAAAAACCGCAAAGCGTTGCGGCAGTAGGGGGGGCGACTTCTCGTAATAATCAATCTATTAAACAGGGGCTTACTAAGAATCAAAAAATAGGAATAGGAGCTGCCATTACAGCGCTTGTGGCTGTTCCTGCGGTTGCACTTACAATTTGGGGTATAAAAAAACATAAAAATGAAAAGTTATTAGATTTTTTCATAAAATTTCTTGATAGTGATTTTGATTATTATTCTATTACTGAAAATAACGCTGAAATCGTTCAAATTACGGAAGAAGTATGTAAGACTTGGAATCCGTTTATTCTTGATATGCGTGGATTGCTTGGTTGTATTAAAGATAAAAAATTAGAAATTGATGAATTAAAAAAAGTTAATGAGGGTTTCACTGATTTTGAGTTTAATTACAGTGATAATGATAATATTGAGCTTGTAATTCATAGTGATGAATATGAAAATAAAAATGAAAATAAAGTTACTGTTACAAAAATTAATAATAATTTTGTTAGTGCCCATTTAATAAATCCTTATAGAAATGTCACTATTGTTTTAAAAGCAAAATAACAAAGATACTTATTAAAGGGTGATAAAATGGAGCAAAATAAAAAAATTGTTTTAACCGGAGACCGTCCCACGGGGCGGTTGCACCTTGGGCATTATATAGGCTCACTAAAACAGCGGGTGAAAATGCAAAATTCCGGCGAATTTGATGAGATTAATATTTTAATTGCGGATGACCAAGCATTAACGGATAATTATGATAATCCTAAAAAAATTCGAGAAAATATAATAAATTTAGCTTTGGATTATTTATCCGTCGGATTAGACCCGGAAAAAGTTAACATATGCGTTCAGTCGTGCTTGCCGGCGCTCCACAGCCTCACCTTCTATTATACGAATTTGGTAACTACCGCAAGACTTTCCCGCAACCCTACGGTAAAGGCTGAAATTAAAATGCGCGGATTTGCAGATGAGGGGCTCCCTCTGGGCTTTTTTTCATATCCCGTTTCTCAAGCCGCGGATATCACGGCGTTTAATGCGAATATTGTTCCGGTTGGTGATGATCAGCTGCCTATGATTGAACAAACTCGCGAGATAGTTGAAAAATTTAACAGAATTTACGGCGAAACTTTGGTCATGCCCGAAGCAGTTATTCCAAAAAACGAAGCGCAGCGACGTTTGCCCGGTGTTGACGGTAAAGCTAAAATGAGCAAATCGCTCGGCAATTGCATTTATCTTTCGGATGATTCCAAAACTGTTAAAAATCAAATTAACGGCAAGATGTTCACTGACCCCATGCATTTAAAAATAAGCGACCCTGGTCATACCGAGGGAAATGTGGTGTTTACTTATCTTGACGCATTTTGTACGAATGAGCATTTTGCCGAGTATCTTCCGGAATATTCAAATCTTGAAGAAATGAAAGAACACTATCGACGCGGAGGCTTGGGCGACGGAGTTTGCAAAAAATTTTTAATTAATATTTTGGAAGAAATTTTATCGCCAATTCGTTCAAGACGCAAAAAATGGGAATCCGATATCGACACAGTTTATGATATTCTTGCTTCTGGCAACATTAAAGCACGCGAAACAACAAATACCACTTTGTTTAAAGTTAAAAATGCCATGAAAATTGATTATTTTGATTATAATAGGTGCACTTGACAAAGTAATTTTTATGTTTTATAATAGAAATGTTTCGCAGAATCCGGGGAAGGATATTTTAAGTTTAATTAAGGAGTTGGTTTTTATGAAAAAATTTAGTAAAAATAAGATTGCGTTATTTCTTGCTTGCACATCGGTTTTAGGTGGTAAATCTCAAGCGGCTCAAAATGTTAAAACCGAGCAAACCATTGCAGCAGTAGGGGTGGCGAC
Source organism: uncultured Clostridia bacterium (assembly GCA_946535695.1). Lineage (GTDB taxonomy): Bacteria > Bacillota > Clostridia > Oscillospirales > Acutalibacteraceae > Improbicoccus. The sequence continues at coordinate 1,928 of CAMNDS010000015.1, forward strand.
TTCTTGCAGTAATAAATCCGTTAAGCAAGGGCTTACCAAGAAGCAAAAATTGGCAATAGGAGGTGCTGCTGCATTTCTTGTGGTTGCTTCCGCGATTGGTTTTACAATTTGGGGTGTGAAAAAACATCTAAATGGTAAAAGTGCTCCAGATCAGCAAGATAAAAGTGGTAGCGATATAAAAAATGGCGATGGCGAGGATATTGAAAGTCCAACAAAATCTGATAAAAAAGATAAAGCTAAAGACGGTTATTTTTACGTTGAAAAAGTCAAGCAACATCTAACTAATGATGATAATAAGGCTACGCTTTCAAAGTTTAATGCAGCGGTAAATGCGATAAACAATAATCAATTTAGTGAAAAAGACAAAAATGATTTTGGAGAATTTTTAAAAGTTATTAGAGGTGAAAAAAAAGTACAAGATTTTTTGGTTGAAGGTGTGTCATGCTCGTCATTAACATTTAGTGAAAATTTTATTGGCGTAGATTTAGATGGCATAACTTATAGACTTACCTTTTTTACAAATGTATTTACGATGGAAAAGATTAAAAATAATATTCTAGTTGAAAGTCGGCAGTTAAAATATAATTATGATTAGGTACTTTCTCCGACAATCGGTTGGAAAGAGTACTTTTTTTCAAGCATTACTAAAAAAGATAAATATTTCCTCCGGCTATGCCGGAGAAGATTGATGCGTGTCTTTTATATTGCTATATTTGTACATACGGAACTGAAAATTAAAACAGAATTGTTCTCTCCGGCGGCGCCGGAGAGAATACTTAAATATCTTGTTTTGCACTGCTTTGTGAATTATTTTTCTATCTATTTTTTCAATGCCCTTTGATTTTATCACTATGCCATAGTATAAAAAACATAAAAAATGGTCAAAATAAATGTAAATAAATAAAAGGAGTAAAAATGCAAATAGAAATAATGGATTATATCAATTCATTTTGGGTTGGTGGGCTTATTTGCGTTATTGCACAAATTTTGATCGATAAAACTAAACTCACACCTGCAAGAATACTTGTATTATTTGTAACGTCGGGAGTATTATTAACTGCAGTCGGAGTTTATGAACCACTGGTGAAATTCGCAAAAGCAGGAGCAACAGTCCCTCTTACAGGTTTTGGATATGTTATGGCTCAGGGAATAAAAGAGCACGTTAAAGCCAAAGGTTTATTTGGTGTTTTGACCGGAGGTTTGTCGTCAAGTGCATCCGGAATTGCTGCCGCTATATTTTTTGGTTATATTTTTTCTATATTTTTTAAATCAGGAGATAAACAATAAAAAAAAATAAATTAAAATAGTTATTTTTATTAAAAATACGATAAATATTTCTACTTTGTAATTTTTTTTACAAAAAAATCGTGAAAAACGCTTGACAAAACTTTTTATATAGAAGATAATGTCTGCGCCGGCAAAAAAAATTACAAAAGTAGGTGTATTAATATCAATATAGTAACTTTTAACCAAGTCGGACGCAAAATTTTAAAGCTTTCTTTTGTGACTTTAAGCTTATTTTCAATTATTCATTCGAGTGATGTTGCAACAAACAGAATGACTGATTTTTACCATACAAGTGCTGTAGAAAACAAAAATTTTAAGTCCAAAAATGACGTCAAAGGGAATAATAGTAAAGATAACGTTTTAGTTTCTAAAAAAATAATTCCCCACAAAGAAGAAAACAAGAAATTAGAGTCTAAATTTGTAGTTAAAAATATAATGAAATTGCAGAAAAAAAGTAAGAAAAGCACAACTTCTATTAAAAAAAATAAAAAGATTGCAAATATCATAAGAACACAAGGAATAGAGCAAGAACGAAAAAAAATCCCCTATGACCTTAAAAATTATGAATGCATTGATGTTTTATGTGGAGACGCAACATTTTATACTGCAGAACCAGGTAAACGAATGGCCAATGGTAAAATCCCAATTGCAGGAGTGCATTGTGCAATGCATTCTAGATTTAGAGGTTCATTAGTCAAGATAACATTTTCTAATGGTAAAACCATTTGGTTAATAGTAGGAGATGGAGGTGGCGCCTTGGAAAACGGTAGTGCGATTGTTGATATATTCTGCAATACTAGAGAGGAATGTATTAAAAATGGAAGAAAAAAAGTTAAAGTTGAAGTTTGGAGAAAGAAAAAATAGAATATTATGGTAGTTAAGTTTGGAAAATGATACTCTCGATTATTTAAATTTTATTATTAAAAATATTTCTTATGAGTTATAAGCTATTTCTATTACAATCTTAGTAGTGATAACAAATAAAAATTTTTTGCATTGTTAAAAGTAGATAAATAATAATGATACATAGAAGTCGTATATCTATGCATGAATGTGGCAATGCAAAGAATTTACATCATTTCCTCCGGCGACGCCGGAGGAAATATCTATATTTTTTAGCAATGCCAAATTTTTATTCGACTTGCTTAAGAGTTTTTAAGTCAATAATTTTTTATAAATTTTATACTAATTGCAGTAATATCATCATCTGAAGAAGCGGCCCTAAATTTTTGTGCCATTCTAATAATTATATCAGCCAAATCTACTTCGTTAAATTTATCCCTCATAATATCTTCCACCCAATCTTCACCTGTATCTGTCACACCATCCGAAAACATCATTATTAAATCGTTATCTTTAAAACTCAAAGGAATTTTTTTAACTTTGACTTCGGGTAAAATTCCGATTGGTGGTGCACTTGACGGAATTTTAGTCACATATTTTTCATTTTTAATAAATGAACTGGCGGCACCGAATTTTAAAGCAATTGCTTTTCCTGTAAATAAATTTACTTTTAAAATATCAAGTGTAGCAAGTGATTCGTCCGAAGATTTTTCCATTAAAATTGAATTAGCTATAAAAACTGCAGTTTCTGTTTCTACACCACTCCTTAGCATGTTGTAAACCACTTGTGTGACTATATTTCCGGATATAGAAGCTATATTTCCTTTTCCCATACCGTCACTTAAAACAACGTAAAAATTGCCAAGGCCGTCGTAAAAAGTTTTATAACTATCACCGCAATTAGTTTCTCCTATTGCGGTATGTTGTTTTGTCTGGATAATAACCCTAAATGCAGTTTTTTCACAAAACTTCATTATTATGTTGCTTTGATTGTAAAAAATTTCAGGTTTCATAAATGAACGGTTGCAAATGTAATGAATTTCTTCTCTTAAATTATCTAAATCCTTAGGAACATTAAATTTATCAAACTCAATTTGAAGCAAAAATTTTCCCAGATTATTTGTTATTAAACTTATTTTAGAGTTAATTTTAAATTCATTTTTTATTGTTCTTTTGATTTTTGTTGATAAATCTTCATCTATTTTTGAGTTTGATTTTATAGATTTTATAATTGAAGTGTAAATTTGCGATATACTTTTAAGATAAAACCTTACAAGAGTTTTAGAATCACTTTTATATTTTTCATCAAGTTTATTTGCAACTTTTTCAAAAGCATCTTGGGCGCTGTCAAAAGAATTGCCCATCAGAGATATGTTTTGGACAGCAAGTGATTTTAAATTTTCAGAATTTGCGTCGTTTTTTAGTCTTAAATTTTTAAAATTAATTTTACTAGAAATTATCAAAAATACTATTCCACCAATTAATTCTTCAATTACTTCAGGAATTAAAATTTTGGTACCGAATTGAATGTGGAGCAAAACATTTGAAAATATGTAAGATAAAACCATAAAAATTTTGCCTAATTTCGAAAACCCTCCAGCAATCATGCCACTGATTGGCGAAGAAATTATCTGAAATGAGTTGTCAGTTTTACATATTATATAAAATATACCACGAATAATTCCTGCCAAACTGCCACCAAAAAGCTTGAATACGTACGACGAAATAAAAATTAAAGTTACCATAAAAATATTTATTATATTTATAGAAAAAACACTAAAATTGGTAAGCGGTACCGTTATTACTAAAATTGCAAAAATAGGAAGTATGTACTCAGAATTAATTCTATACTTATAAGTTCCAAGGGATTTAAATCCGATATTTAGAATATAAGCAACTCCCGATGCTACCATGGATTCAAAAAAACAACGAGTAAAAGAATAAAAATTTAATCCATAAACAAAATAAAACGCTGTACCTGTAACAAAAATGGGGATAAAAGTCAAAAATATCACATATTTAGGACTATTATTAATTTTTTTGAAATTGTTAAAAGTCCATCTGATAGCACAAATAGAAACTAAAGTCGAAATATATCTTATACTAACAGCAGTACTAACAGAACTAAAATAGCCAACTGAAGTGCCAATTATTGCCGGTATTAAGCTAAAACCTCCCGAAGCCGCCGAAACAAACGAAACACCAAGTGGGAAATTTCCCATTATGGTCATCCTAGCAGATAAAAACCCTATAACCAGAAGAATTATATTTAAAACGACCTTTTGAATTATATACAAATCGCGATTTCCAAAATGTAATGAATTGTGTTTATCCACAATAAATCCTCCTAAAAAATATGATATTTTGATGATATCACAATTTTTTATAAAGTTTTGTCAAATTCGGCTGTAGATTTATAGATTTTTTTGATGCCGTTTATACATTTTTGGTGAAAAATGCACAAAAACGATGCAGTCCAAAAAGAAACATAATAGAAAAAAGGCGTTGCCAAAATAAATAGAAGTGATAAATTAATAGGACATTATTCCCATGTGTAAATAGTTAAACTTATTTCTCCGGCGGTGCCGGAGGAAATATCTATCTTTTTTAGTAATACCTTTGATTTGGCAAATTAATCGCTTTTACCAAATAATTTTGATTCTGATCAACTGAATCTTTTAACGTTTAAAATAATCTTTCATAGCTCTTTGAATTTTTCGTTCGGAATCCTTTTTTGCTTTTGTAGCACGCTTATCATACATTTTTTTCCCTTTGCAAAGTGCGATTTCAAATTTTATCCATTTTTTTTCAAAATAAACTGATAAAACTATTATTGAATATCCATTTTGTTTGTATTGTCCATAAAGTTTGGATATTTCTTTACGGTGAATCAATAATTTTCTTTCTCTTTTTGGGTCTTGATTAAATATATTACCTTTTTCATAGGAACTTATGTGAACATTGTTTGCAAAAATTTCTCCATTTTTAAACGAACACCATGCGTCTTTTATATTTATATTTCCAAGTCTTACAGATTTAACTTCAGTCCCCTTAAGCTCTACGCCAGCTTCGATTTTACTAATTACGAAATAATCGTGTAAAGCCTTTTTATTTTTAGCAATAATTTTAATTTTTATCACCTCGAATATATTGTGCAATTTGTAATATATAATACATTGTTTATCATATACATGTCTTTCATGATAGTAAATAAATTTGAGCATAAAAAACAAGTTTATTTATGGCTCATTAGAAAATGGATTTACATTTACTTGATTTCTTTATTTTTTTGAATTATAATCTAGCTTCGAAAATAAGTTTATTAATACGGAGGTAATCATGATATTTGCAAAATTACAGTCAATTATAAGTGTTCAATTTAATGTTGATGAAAATGAAATAAATTTTGATACAGATTTTTTTAAAGATTTAAATGCTGATTCACTTGATATAATCGATTTGATTTCTACAATTTCAGGCGAATTTGATTTGGACTTTGACGAAAATAAAATTAGTAATTTTAAAACCGTGGGGGATGTCGTTAAATATATAGAAGAGAACAGCAACACAAATAGCTGAGACGTTGCCAAAATGAATGGAAGTGATAAATTAGTGGAACATCATTATTTCAATGTATAAGTATAGTAATATAAAAGAGTTAAACCTATTTCTCCGGCGGCGCCGGAGAAGGTATCTATCTTTTTTAGCAATGTCTTGGAAAGAGTATTTACAATTTAATTTTAAAGTTTCGAAAAACAACTTGTTAAAAAATCATTTTTTCAAAAAATTTTGTGTTTTTTCATAAAAACTATTGACAAGTTTCGAAGTATTATGTATAATGTAAATAGAATTTTGATAATGCCCTGGAATATATAAATTACGTAGTCAAATTTTGTCGAATTAAAAGTGCTTTTTGGGAATTATCACAAATTCTAATCTGTAAAAAAGGATGTGATGTTTATGAACAGGAATAGTTATGGTTATTTGAATGATTCAGACATTTCAGGAGTTTCCGGTGGATTAAGTGCTAAAAAAGTAATATTAGGAGTTACTGCGGGTGTAGCAGCTTTGGCAGCAGCAGCTTATGTCGGTAAAGGAGTTTATAATTTAAAGGGTCTTAAAATGAGCGCAAAAGAAGCATTTAATCCTTTTACAAAAGAGTTTTATAAATTTGGTAAGGGAAATGATTCCGAAGAAAAAAAAGAAGAATAAAAATAAGGAAAATAATAGGTTTTTTACTAATTTTGTTGTAGCGGCGTGATAACGATAAATTTTTGTTTTATTTAAAATAATAGGTTATGATAATGATTATGAGACAATTTAAGTTTTAATTCGCTCGGTATAATCGAAATGGTTAAAAATATCGGGCGGATTTATATTGCTAAAAAAGTTATAAATTTCCTCCGGCGGTGCCGTAAAAAATTTTTCGTATTTTTCAATATTTATTTGATTTTTTTATTTTTATTTGATATAATAATAGCAGGAATCCCGCTTTGAGCGGTTGGTCCTAGTTAAATAATAACCGTTTAAATAACTGCTATCTTTAGCCAGAGGCAGTTATTGTTTTGTAGCTAAAATAATCAATAAAACTATAAACAATATGAGGAATATTAAACTTAATGTTTCCTTCATAGTCATCACCTCACTCTAGAGGTAGTGACCAACCGCCCTTTTTGGACAATTCCTGCTGAAGATATTTTATCAAACAAAATTTACTTTTTCAATGCAAAAAAAGATATTAAATTGAAAAAAATTTAAATATTCTTCGAATTTGTCGGAGAAATTTTTTATTTTGCAGAGCCTCCTCTTCGGCGGTGCCGGAGAGTGACTATTTTTATAATGATTAAGAATATTTAAAAATTATGATAATATTTAATCATTTTTTTAATTTTTTGCTTAGAAATTTTTATATGTCTCCAAACTGTGGAAGGACAAATCCCTAAAATTTTTGATATTTTTATTGTGCTAAAATTTTGGTTATAATACATAATTAAACACTCTTTTTGCCTTTTAGTTAATTCATTTTTTATAATTTTTTTCATAATTTCTATAACATCAAAATATTTTTTACTATTGCCATCGTTATTTGTCATATGCTTAAAATTTTTTACACTGAAAATAGTATCGGAGAATTTGCTAAATCTAGTTATTTTAGGCATTTTTTTCTCCTTTACTTTTTGTTTTCAAAAAATTTCCAACACATTTTAATTCAAGATAAATATCATATAATTTTTCAATACGCTCGCAAATTTCATAAGTATTTAACGAAATCTCTTTCGCATAAGTTTTTTTAAGTAAAGAAATATGATTTTTAAGTGCAATGGCTTCGTTTATGTATTCGTTAGCAAGTTCACTGTATGTCATTTTGCCCCTTTTACTACACGTATCGTGTGATTTTATTATTTATATTATAGCATATTTTGAATAAAATGTCAAGCTTTATATTCCATTAAATATTGAAAATGCACAAAATTAAATATGTCCAAAATTGTAACATACATTAGACTTCTTTCGAAATTGGTAGCAGATACTCTCTCCGGCGCCGCCGAGAGAGCACTTCCGATTTAATTTTTAAGTTAGTCTATTTTTCCATGTATAAATAGTAATAAGAGTTAAACAAATTTCTCCGGCGTAGCCGGAGAAAATATCTATTTTTTTTAGCAACGTCCCATTAAATGGAAGCTTGATTTTTTTGATAATTTTAAATTTTATTTTTATTTTCATTATTGTTTTTTTCGTATTTTACCGACGATAATGCGCTTAAAATCTGAGTTCTGATATCATCGGCACCAGAGGCACCTGCCGGAAGGAATATCACATGATTACCGTATTTTGCAAAAGTATGTAGTGCATCTAAATACTGTTCAGTCAATAAAATACTCATAATGTCTTTTTCGCTTAGACCACTAGTTTTTAATTCATGAAATGATTCGCTCAAACCATCGACGATTGCTTTTCGCTGATTCGCAATGCCTTCGCCGTGTAGACGATCTTTTTCGGCGTCAGCTTCTGCAGCAGTCACTATTTTTATTTTATCGGCATTAGCAAGCTCTTGTGCTGCACATTTTTGCCTTTGAGAAGCATTTATTGCGTTCATTGATTCTTTAACCTGCTCATCAGGTTCAATCGAAGTTATAAGAGTTTTGATAATTATGTAGCCATACTCTGACATTTCGCTTGAAACCGTGTCAAAAACATCACGAGCAATGTCATCCTTTTTTTCATATGATTCGTCAAGAGTGTATTTTGGCAGTGAAGACCTTATGGCGTCTTCAACATAAGATTTTATTTGCGCCGTAGGAGTTGAAAGTTTATAATAAGCATCCGTAACCTTTTTGTTGTCTACCTTAAATTGAACCGCAAGGCTAAGAACTACAAAAACATTGTCTTTAGTTTTAGTTTCAATCTCAATATCATTTTGATGAACCTTTAAACTTACAGTTTTAGCAATACTATCAATACCAAAAGGCATACGAAAATGAAGCCCAGCTTCAGCAATTTTGTAAAACTTACCAAACCTTTCTATTATGCAAATTGTTTGTTGACGAACAATATAATATGCAGAAAAAAAAGCTGTAATTAAAATTAAAATGATAAGAATCAAAAATATTAGCCCTAATAAATATGACATTCAAAAAACCTCTTTATTATATTATAGTAAATTTTTATAATGATAACTTAGTTTTTAAACCTTTTATTAAAAATTAATCAATTCTTTCTTTCCCCCAGAAGAAAAGTGCAACTGTCCCTGGACCGGTGTGGCTACCTATCGTTGTACCTATATCATTAATTTGGACTTTTTCGTTTAAATGATTAAAATTTTGTTCTACAAGTTCAGCAACAGTTTTAGCATCGCCATAGCACGCAGAATGTGATATGTAACATTTATCATCATAACTTAATCCACCATCGGCATTGAGTTCCATTTGCTTAACAATTTTATTAATTACTTTATTTTTACCTCTTACTTTAAATCTAGGGATAAGTTTACCATTATTATCCATATTTAAGAGAGGACAAATATTCAAAATTTTACCAATAGCACCTGAAAATTTGGGGATTCTGCCACCTTTTATAAAAAAAGTTAAATCTGACGTAAAAAACCAATGATGCATTCTTAGTTTATTATTTTCTATCCAATTATAAATTTCGTCAATTTTCATCCCCGAGTCTCTCAAATCCGCCATTTTATCCATTATTAAACCATATCCTGAAGAAGCTGCCAAGGAATCTACAATGTAGATCTTTCTTTCAGGATATTTTTCTACAAGCAATTGTTTTGCTATCAACGCAGTATTAAATGCCCCGGAAATACCCGAAGACATCGATAAATGAATTACGTCTAATCCATTTTTCAAAAAACCTTCAAAATAAGCCTTAAATTCGCCTAAACTTACCTGTGAAGTTCTAGTTTTAGCACCATTTTCCATAGATTTATAAAATTCCGGAAAAGGCATAGATTCTCCAAGATCGTCGTAATACTGCTTCCCATTCAATTCATAATGAAAGCAAATATAACTTATATTTCTATTTTTAAAATGATTTTTTTTTAAATCTGCAGTAGAACAGCAACTAAGTATATATTTATTCATTTTACAACCCAAATTATAAATTTACCAGCTAAATTATCAGGTTAATTATATGCTATAAATTAAAAAAAGTAAAGCAAGTTTTCAGTCATGATATTGCTAAAAAAGCAGCCACCGGCATAGCCGGAGGTTTTTCAGATTCGACTAAAAGGCTACGTACACTAAGCGCCTCAAGGCGCACGTACGGATCGCACTTGCGAAAGGGTCGATAAGCGACCCATAAACGAGTTATAATATTCTTTCAAGACAATTTTGTCAGAAATTTGGTCTTCCTCTAGTTGATTTTGGATGTATTCAGTAATATTTTTTGCATTTTTTCCTACGGTATCTACGTAGTAATCTTTGCACCATAAACTCCGATTACCATGTTTATGCTTCAAATTTCCATGCCTTTCGTGAATTAACAGACTACTCTTTCCCATTTAAGAAGCCCACTATACTTGACATACTAAATTTTGGCGGTATTTTAAAACACATATGTATGTGATCCT
>CAMNDS010000016.1 GCA_946535695.1 uncultured Clostridia bacterium
TATAACCGGAATAGGAAATTATATCGGAACAACAACTACAGGGGCTTCTTCAGTACAAGGCGTGATAAGTTATTTGAGTGATCAAATTATTACACTCGCTTCTCAAATTACTACACTTACTTCTTAATTGGAGGATAATTGCATATATCTTTAATTTAATAAGAGATCTTAGCTTAAATACATAATTCATTATTTCAGCTAAGATCTCTTATTAAATTAAAAATATTTAGATATTTTATGCAAATTGTTTAAGTTTTTAAGATATTATATATAGATTTTTTAAAATTATTATCTCTGTATTGTAAGCGAGTTTCTATAACCCCGTCGAAATTTTTGTCTTCGAATTCGGTATGTGAAATTATAAATACTGTTTTATCTTCTTTAATATTATTTTTTAATACCGAGCATATAAGTTGTCTCAAATCCGCATCCATATTACTTAATAATTCATCTAATAAACATATATTGAAATTAGAATTATTAGTTATTACCTTCAATACACCTAATATTATACTAATATCCACAACTTTTAATTGACCTGTGCTGAGACTATTAATAGATATATCTTTATTGATTCCATATAAACTTATTGAACATTTAAAGTTTTTATCAAATTCTATTATATAAGGTAATTTAAATTGTGTAGTGTATTCGTGTATGGAATTATTTAATATAGGGATGAAAGATGAAAGAATATCGTTTCGTATATCTATTGAAAGAATATTGATCAATTGATCCCATTCTATTTCTTCTTTATTGTAAAAATCTCTATTAATTTCTAAATTATTTAATTGATTTTTAAGGTCTTTTATTTCTTCTTTATTTATAAACAGTCGTTTTTCCTGTTCTTCTAATTGTATAAGAATTTTTTGTTTAATTTTGATTTGTTTATTATAATCATTTATGTAATTTTGGTAGTCTATAAATATCTTTTTTCTTTCTTCCTTTTTAGCATTTAATTTGACATTTTCTTCTTTCCATTGTTTACTTAATAATTCTTTTTCTTGTCTTTTTATTTCAAGTTGTGATTGATCAATAGTAGCACCACACGTGGGACATATTCCTCGTTCGATGAATTTAATTTCTTTTGCTTTATTTGTTCCAAGTGACTGTATACGAGTTACTTCTGAAGATATTTTATTTATTTCATCCTCATATAATCTTTCATTATTTTGACATTCATTCTTTATTTGTTCTAATTTAAAATTTAATAAATCAATTTCTTGCTTGATGAGGTTTTTATCTCCTTCTATACGTTGTATATTACTAAGCTGTTTAATTTTATCTATTTGAGAATTTACAGCATTAATGTCACTATCTATATCTCTACGTTGCTGCCTAGCTTCTTGTTTCGATATTTTACATTTTTCTACATAGTTGGTTAATATATAAAAACCGAACACCTGATCAAGAAATTGTTTAGAATCATATGTATTTAATGTCGCAAGACTTTTAAAATTATTAAAGCTGATAATACATAATAATTCTAATGTGATTCTAGAAATATCGTAATATTCCATTTCTAATTGCGTTTGTGCATCCCTTTTATTAGTAAACGCAAGCTCATCACCATCTACTTCAACATATATCGGGGATTGGAGGTATGAATTAATTTCTCTGCGTATATATAAATCATGATTTTTTGTTCTACACCAAAGCTCTATTAAACAATGCTTTTCACCCCATGAAATTAAATCCTTATTATTCTTACCTTTGATATCTCCGAATAGACCGTATATAATAGCTTCCCCGATCGTTGTTTTCCCTGATCCAACAGGTCCATTAATTCTCCAAAAACCACGAATATCTTGAAAATCTAATTCTAAGGTATCATATATAGATTTAAAATTATGTATTCTAATTTTTCTTACAAACATATATTAAGATATATAATTGATTATTTATTTTTAGATTGATTATATAAATCTAAGTATTTATAATCATCGACTATATTTACATTATCCACCTTTATATTTATGATGTGCTTTTTTTTAATTTTACTTATTAAATTGTAAGTTGTTTGTAAAAGCCCATCTTGTTCGGGTTTTATCTGTTTCATATGATACATGTTGTATATATTTAAACTGAAATCATAATTTTCCTCGTTATGAGCTAATTTATCGATATAAATAAGTTTATTTTTTAATCTACATAAACCACCAATTTTAAAGTTAAAAATTTTACAATTAAATTCGTTATCAACACATAAATTAGAGAAACCATTATATTTATTAAAATCGTTTCTCTTCATAAAAAGAAATAATCCAAATATTTTATTTGCATCAATATCTGCATCATCGATACTCAATTTATTAAATGCAATAAAAGGAAATTTTGTATTATCGTAGATTTTTATCGGATTAAATCGATTCAAAACTCGTATATTTTCGTCTATCAAACCAATATATTCAGTTGCGCAATATCGTATAGCTATATTATATAATATATAGCTCGGGGTATTGAAATCTTCGATGAATATAAAATCTATCTTTTTAAAATAATCTGAAAACGAGTCATTAAAATTTTTAATTAAACTGTATTGTTCTTTTATACTATTTGATATTATAAATGTAACGTCTCTCATAATTGTAACATATCTCCAATCTTTTTATCATCTGCTGGATTTTTATATTTAAAACCACAGCCGCCCGGAGTAAAAGTCATTTCTCCCAAATATACCTGATTATTAACTTCGTAAAAATCGACTCGAACAAACTTGAAGTTTTTTGAAAGTTTTTTTGCATAATCTTTCATTAACTCGAAATTATTAGGTTTTTTAAAATTCTTAAAGTTTTCCTTCCCCACCCCATATAAATCAAGCATCTGATCATTATTTATGTCGTAATACATTATGTCTCCATGACCGTGCCCTGTATTAATAGTATATAACTTCGGGACGCCGTTCATACACCAGAATTTATAATCAATTAATGAATCTTTTTGCGATGAATCTTCAAGTAATTGTTCAATCATTATTTTTGGTTGTATATTAATATATTGAACCTCTCCATATATACCGATATTTTTATTCAACCACTCAGTCAATGTTTTATTTATATCACTGATATTGATATTATTTTTATCTTTAATATATATATTCATTCTACTCCCATGATTACACTTGATCATGAATTTATCAGGTAATTCATTCCAATTTATATCTTCTGGTTTGTCATAAGTTTTAATTAACGGTACACATATATCTTTCCCTAATTTTTCTATACTATAATTATGTACTTTTATTTTATCTGCGCAATCGGTTTTTTTAGTACTACAATTATGTATCATTAAATAAGCTATTTTTTCCTGAATAGTTGTCGGGTTAACTAAATCTAATCTTATTCTTTTTTTATTAAACATTCGATTTACAAAATAAGACTCTACATATTTTATATTTACTATTTCTCCATTTTTGCCAAATACTGGACTAAACTCAGGTAACTCTACGTATTTTCCGGTGATGGTTTTTATTTTTAAATGTTTATGAGATTCATTCTTAATATATTCATTATATTTCTTTCTCAACTGACTTTTAAAATCAGTTTCTTCACTACGTGTAAGTGAATCTTGTCTAATTCTCCTCTTATATAATACTTTGTTTATTAACGAATAACGTACTTTCAATAATTTTCTCAATCTATAATATAATTCAGAATCCGCTCCACATATCCATGGCATATACCCACCGGATAACTCAAATGAGTATTTTGACATGGCGACTACCCCTATAGCTAGATATGGTATATTTTCACATATTTTAAGCGTCTCATCATAATTATATAATTTAAAACGAATTAAATCGCATTGTTTACGATTCATTATTTCTTCTATCAAAGTAGGTTCCATGACGTCATCAGAGTCTATACGAATCATGATATTATATTTTGCAATACTCATTAATGTATTCGTTACTATATAAGTACCATAATTTTTATTCATCATGATAACTCTAAGGTTTTTATATTTATACCTTACTTGCTTAATAAACGTTAATAACTCTTCGTCGCCGTCGATGCCTAATAAAATTTCGAAATTATCATGAGAATTAATCCACGTCTGTTTCATGATACTATCTAACATATCGCATATATACTTTTTAGTATGATATGCCGTAATGCAAATACTTATACCTTCTTTATAATTCATATTTTGATTTATTTGGAAACTTATTTAATAATATTTTATCAATTATTTTTACATCTTCGATTGTCGTAGAATCAGAATCATTCAGACATACTGCTTTCAATAAAATATCATTAATATATTTAGCTTTAGATGATTTTAATTTTGATTTAGAGTGGGGTAAAGTATGATTAATAAATTTTAATGTTCGTGCTTGATATACCGCATAAAGCCATTGTGAAAGATTTTTTGAATCACGTACCCGAGTAATACTATTATTTATTTGATGTTTATATATTTTATTGCAGCTTTCGATAGTCGATTTTAAATACGGAATAAAAACATGTTGTATTCTTTCGACCCTCCTATCTTCATTACCTGTCACTAATTTATGTATATTATAACGTATATAATCCGCGTTCCAATTTTTATTAAATATATCTTCTCTACAACCAAATTTTGGTGTATTTCCTTCAAAAAAATCATCTTCTTCCATTGGATTATTCGCATATATATCATCATTAGCATATATGAACCGATCATTTAAGTCAGGTATGTTATGTAAAAACATTTCTATGGTACATGAATTGAATACTGGCAGATACTCTTTCGGAATGAATTGATCGTGAGTCACAATGTGTACCGTATTTTTATTTATCCAATCTGGTATTTGAGATTCGGACGAGACAATTAAATGAACTTTCCTTATAAACTTCATATACTTATCTATTCCTCGGAAAAAATATTTAAATAAATCATAACTACGAAATCTCTCTACATCTCCACCATAACCTAATTTATGATTAACATATATATTATAATTTTTCTGCCATTCCGGATCCCGATTATCTACATACGGAACAACTAAATCAATTGTTTGCTCTTTAAGATTTTGTTTTAATCCTTTTTTAATCATATTATAATATTTTTCATTATCGTCTGCATTATCATGAATACATATTAAATCATATTCGGATTTAGTAAATAACCAATATAAATCATTCGGTTTTATTTTATCTGTTTGTATATAAATATAATCTAATCTTTTGATATCACATTTATTAGAATAATATAAATAATCAACAAATACGTATTGATTGATATTTTTAGGTTCTCGTTTCAATGTTATGGAATTTTCAAGTACTTCTTTTGCTTTACCCCATATTTCTTCATATACTCTTTTAGAATGAATAAGGCATATATGGTCGGGTTTAATATACGTATTAGTAATAGGTTTATTTAAAAGTTTTCTCGCGAGGTCTGCGCCGTTTTTGCATTGTTGCCGATAAATGTTTTCGGGCACTGTAGTAAGTGTTTTGAAGGAAAGAATTGGCTTACCATTAAAAAACATATCTTCTCCGCAGTAATTAATAGGAAAAATATCATCATTAAAATATATGAAATAATCACTTAAGCCGGGGATGTTATGTAAAAATAACTCTATAGTACATGAATTGAATGTAGGTAAATATTCTTTCGGAATTATTTTATCATGAGTAATTATAATAGCGTGGTTTGTAGATAATTGAGATTCGGTACTTACTACAACATATATATTTCTTACCCATGGCATATATTTTCTAATACTCAATATTTGTAATTCTATAGTTCCAAATTCTTTGAATCTACGCGCTTCTGGTTCTTTATTGAATATTTTTTTATATTGTTTAATCCATATAGGATCATTCATATTAACATAAGTAATTACGGCATCTATCATGACAAAATAATAAAGACCTATGAATAGTAAATTCAAAGGTCTTTATAAAAATATATTCAAATAATTAAAGGATATATGTCTTCTTTTTTCCTATACTAACTACATGCGGTCCCGTGCTCAAATTAATCATAATCCAGTTAGTACCACATATATGTAAGTCCTCATTAAGTGCTTTTGCGATATCGGTTTTGTTAAAACACTCCTGTATATGAGTGATATCGCCATCCGTTGTAAGAACTTTTAATGATTCTGGAACAGCTGTTCCTATACAGCAAACCGAGTCCGGGCAGGCCATCGTTACACTATTTATTCCATTTACTGGAACTTCTGGAGTTTCTTCTAGTATATATACAGTATCTCCATTGAGTATATCATAATGTCCCATCAAATTATTCCTATAAAAGAACGAACACGGAGCACCCATTCCCGAATCTATAAAATTCATAGCGCCCCAAAACTCACTGCATAGGAACTGATCGAAATTTCGTTTATCTCTTATAGCATGCCCAGTAATTACATATCGCCCGTCATCTAATACACTCATATGAGTATCGTTAGCTAATGAATATACATTATTATATGCTTTGCATATGGGACATTGATTAGGAATAGATTGTAATATTGGTGTGTATCGAAATTCCGCTATGCCTTGTGATATTAAATCAGAAAATTTAGTCATATATAATTATTTTACTACGCCTTTATTAAGAATGCCTATCAATGCACCCCAATCGTCATTATCAACTAATTCTTTATTATCTTTTAATATACCTTCAATCATTTCGTTAGCCTTATCTTCATCATATTCATCTCCCCATATTTCTTTTAATTTATTTTTAGCATACTCGCGAAAAGCTTTTTCATCTTTGATTTCGCCTTCGTTAACGTTAGCTATACGGGAATTAAATTGTTCTTTTAAGAATGATGTTATACTTTTCATATTTTAATCTTTATTTAATGTTTTTACTAGTTCTTTATTTGTTTGTTTATATTGATTATTAGTCTCTTTAAGAAGATTATTTTCTTTTTCCATATGACTGATTTTTTGATCTCGTATTTTTATCTCAGTCATTAAACTATCAATATTTTTTATCAATAACTGATGTTCGTTGTATATTGAATCCAGTCGTAATGTCGAAGTATTTTTATAAAACCGCATTTGTCTATCCTTCTGACAACTTTGACAACTCTTGAATCCTAATAATATTAATAATATAACGAAAATCCAGATTTTATATTTATTAAATAATTTTTTTAACTTTACCATGATATTTTATAATCTTTAGCTATTTGTGAAAGTTTACTCATTTCATCGATTATAGATACATCCGATGCTCTGTTAAAGTTTTTCGTCGGATATAAATAACTTAAGAAATAAATAATAATATTTTTATATTTCTTAAATGTATCGTCAATATATTCAAAACCTCTCTCTAAACATTCTATTAAATATTTCGCATCTTCAATAGCAAATTTATCTAATGCACTATGTATAGAATTAATAAACAGTTGTTTATTATTCCATCTATTTAATTCTTCTAACATAATAAACATATCATCCGCGATAAGTGCTTCGTATATTGCTTGTTTATCATCTAGATAAACCAAATCCTTCATTAATGATTCACAATATATTCTTCTTAATGCATCTGCAATATGTCGTGTTTTGGAATCATTTAATATATACTTAAGCATCTTATTAAGAATTGAATTACGAATATTTCCTTCAGACATACCATAAGATTTTGCAATATCTTTTGATTTTTCCTTTTTGCCCCAAAATTCCTTTAATCCAAAAAAACGATAAAATATATTGCAATCCCGGGCCGAAAATTTATTTTCTAAAGCCTTAAATAGCATATCCCAATATTCTTTTTCAGTTTTAGTAAAATCAATCCATTTTAAATCATCTTCAACGGCAAGAAAAGCTAAACGATCTGTATCTACTTCATCGTCACCCAACTTTAAATTATCGATTGAAGTTGTATCTAGATTCGAACCTTCTTTTTTATATGCGTACCAATTAGTACCGGATAAAGTATGAGAATTACTATTTTCTTCATCTAATATAGTCTGCAATATGCGATACGAAGCGTATGTTTTAAATGATTGCTCACCAGCCTTTTCTCTATTATAATCTCGAATTGCTTTAGCCAACCCTTCCATCCCGGCAGATATGAGTTCTGCTTTATCTAATCGACTTTTTCCTTCTCTCTGTGCGACTATTTTATATACAATAGGCGTATATAATTTTGCTACTGCATTTCGACCCGATTCTGTTTCGAGGTCAATAATTAAATCTTCAACCGCTAGTTTACCAGCCATTACTTCTTCTCGTTCTTGTTTACTTTGAAATTGAGGAAGGAGTTTTATATTACGTTTTAAAGATTTCAATTGTTTTTGTAAATCTTCTAAATCGTTGTATTTTATATTTAATTCACTACTTATTGATTGCAATTCGGAACGAGAAGCATCTTTAATCCGGATAAGAATGTCGCGCTCCATAAGATTAAGTTTATTTGTAAGATAAATAGTATCCTGGACGTTTTTCGGAAGTTGTTTTTTTACTTTATTCATGAAAGTATTTATTTCAGAAGATAGAAGGCTATATGAATCAAAGTTTTTTCTTTCCCTAGCTTCGGTAATTATTCGACTAAAAACTTGCATAGTATTATATATTTTATATCTAAATAATAATAAATAAAATGATAATATATAGGTTCATTAAATATCTTATTCTTTATATTCAATATACAACTATATTAAATAAAATTTATAGGGATGAAAATTTTATACAAAAACTTTCTTCAAGCTTCGGTTCGGAATTTAAAAAAGATTGGGTCGGAAGGTTATATACGATTTTTAATCCCAATCTAAAAAACGATCAATTTGATCCAAATAATCCAATTTATACATATAATGAGCAAGGTTTGAATACCGATGAGTTTGTTAAAAATTACATCATGACTAAATTGAACGTGATTGATCATTATATTAATGTAATGAATTTATTTGAATTAGTAACATATAATATTAAAAAGTTAGATAATTACGATAATTTTTTATTCATAATCGAACCGCTTCCGTGGAATAATTTTATCAAATATTTGAAACTATTGTTCATACCGATTATAATACTAATAATTATAGTAATGTTAATAATTTTAATTTAAAAATATAACGTATATATGACAAAAGAATTTTTAAATGAAAAAAACCTTCAAGAGGTGGCTGCTGCTTTTGATGAAGAGTTAGCTGAATATGTTAAACAAGTTAATTCTGTTAATGATGTAGAAAAACTTAAAAAGATGGAAGAAGAGGTGATAAAAGAGCAGGATGACGTTAACGTATATCTTAAAGATCTTAAATATGAACTTCCTAAAGAAGTTGCATTTGATGGAAATATATATTCTTTATCACAAATATCCGCTAAGATTATCTACTTTCTCAATAAAAAAGAAGTCGAATGGAAGTATACATATGGTCTTTATGAATTAGTTAAATTTTGGAAGACTAATAATCCGACGGAGATTACATATGGGGCATACGATTCGACACTTAGATTATTAAATCAAGTATCATTTAGAGGGTTTATTGAATGGAAAGATATACTCGTCGTAAATGAATATATGAAGTATTCGCATGAAAGATATTCAAAAGACACTTCTTGGGTAATTTTCTGTAGTGAGAAACATAACGCAATTATGGACAGGATGAAACAACTAAATGATTTGGATAATGAAGTTGATGTGCCAGAAATTAAAACATCTAGTTTAGATTAATAAAAATTTCAGTGTTTGTTAATAAATTGAGAGTAGTAAAATACTCTCTTTTTTATATATATTTATTCATGTTAAAACTAACAATCAATAATTATTTACCGAATGTATTGCATTTTCATGGTAAAAATATAAAAGAGCTTACTAGAACTTTTGATATTATTTATAACAATCAAGAAGTTGATTCGAATTACAATAAAGATGAATTGGCTATAGTATCTACGTGGACTGATGAAAAAAAATGTTATCTACTGCAGCAATGTCGTAGATTTAATATACCTCTTATTAATTGCGTATCAGCAGATTATGACACGACGCAAGATTGGTATATGCCGAATAAAATACGTTTTTTTCTGAATACTCTTTATAATTTGAAACAGGACGTTGTTATGTTTCTTGATGGGTATGATGTATTATTAACACATTTAGACGACGTAGTAGAAAAGTTTAAAAATCAAAAATACCATATATTATTTGGGTCTTCTTGTAATAATTTTCCAGATATCAATATTGATGTTGTACAAAACCGCGTTTTGTTGGGCACATATCGCTTTTTTAATGCGGGATGTGTGATCGGATATAGAAAGGATCTAATTAAATTTTATGAAGAATCTTTACAATATATTGATAAATATAACGTATGGAATTCGGAACAACTAATTTTAAGATATGCTTTTAAAAATTACTCAAACGATAAAGAACAAACATTTGTATTTTTTGATTACGCTAGTCGAATTTTTCAGTCTATGGGCGTGATGAATAGCTGTTATGATAATAATGCAAAAACCGTAGATATTAAAACTAGTTTCTGTCCTTATAATATAATAGTCACTGGTAGTGATGGTTTTATAGGTCAAGCTTTGGCGAAAAAATTGAAAACGATGGGACATTTTGTATATTGTTTAGATCGCAAGTCTAACACCGAAGCTGATTCAATTAATGCAATTATAGATAATTTTAATATAGATATTGTTTTTCATCTTGCAGCTCAGACATCTGTGTTCAATCAGAACAAAAAAGATATTATAAGAGATAATATAGATACATTTGTGAAAATTTCAGACGCCTGTAAAAATCACGGCGTTAAACTCGTTTACGCTTCATCTTCGACCGCTAATATGAATAATATCACTTCACTTTATGGAATGAGTAAGATGTTTGATGAATTATATGCAAAATTATATTTTCCTGAAGCAACGGGTGTTCGTTTACATAATATATATAGTGAAAATCCGAGAACTGGAACATTGATGTGGCATGCGTTAAACGATGATATAGTAAAGTTATATAATAACGGTCAAAATAAAAGGTGTTTTACTTATATCGACGATGCAGTAAATGGATTGATATACGCCGCTTTTTCAAAATTACCATTATATAATTGTGTTAATCAGGAAGAAATAACGACGGAGCAATTTGTACAAAAAATTAATAATTATAAGAATATTAAATATCAGTTATGTCCTGAAAAAAGAAATTTAGATAACTCATATCAGCATGTCGATAATTCTATTCCGACGATACCAATAAAATATCAAAAAGTCGATGAGGTTATGAAAAAAATATTTTGTAATTAAATTGTTTACCTGTATATGATAATTATTTTTTAATTTT
>CAMNDS010000017.1 GCA_946535695.1 uncultured Clostridia bacterium
AACAAAATAAATATAAAGTTTCAAGTGTAGAAATCTGCGACGAAATTAAATTTAAAAAATATTTTTCTGAAAAAATTCCATCTTCCGGGCAAAAAGATTCAAAAATTATATCAGGTCAACAATTAAAATTTGATTCTTGAAAAAAAATATAAAGCGTAAATTTCTCCGGCGACGCTGGAGAAAATATTTGATTTTTTCTTAATAATAAATAATTAAAATTTAATTCATAAAAATAAAGCTAAGAATTATCATCTTCAATTTTTTTTATAAATTTTTTAAATTCGTTTATTTCATATTGTGCTTCTTTTTTATCTGAAATAATACTGTTACCCTCCATATGAGATATTTTTTTTATGACTACATGGGCATTTTCTATACCTTTTTCTTTTAATTTATTTATAATTATTTCTGTTGCTTCTTCTTTTGAAATATTATAATCAGGATCACCATAAATCGTAGTTTTCAAATCTACAAATTCCGAACTGTCTTCAGTATAGCCGCTGTACCAATATGACGGAACTTTAGTAGCTTTTAATTTTTTAAATTCTTGAAATTTATTCAAATTTATTAGCATTAAATTTAATAAATATTCTAACGGCTTAAATATTTTCCCAGCTACTTTATTAAAATTATTAAGCGGGCTATGTAAGATTACTCCGGCAAGTTTATATTCAAGATTATTTTCTTGAATATAACGCCATACATGCATAGCAACTTGGCCACCTAGCGAATAGCCATAAATTATAATTTTTTTATTTTTGCTTTCGTTTAAAACATAATTAAATATATTTTCTCCGTCTTTAAATATACTTTTCTGACATCGCAAACGGTCCAAAAAATTTTTTTCTGTTTCCGTATCCCGTATAATCTATCGTATAAACTGTAGCGCCTTTTTTTATTAAATAAATTAATTTCCCATTTGGTCCCAAATGCATTTCATCGTTTAAAACAGAACCTCCGTTGCCGTTAAAAAATATTATATTAATATTTTTTAAACTAGAACTCGAACTTATATTACAAAAATATTTTTTGCCTATAACAACAGGTTCGTCATTAATATTTTCCAGTATTTCCTCAGAAACAATCTGATTATCGTAATTTATACTATTATTTTTATTAACAGTCTGAAAAGCGCCGAAAAATAAAGCTATCTGTGTAAGTGCTCTGGATAAAATATTTAACGAAGCATAACCGGCAACCAGACCAATAACCCAGTTTTTAATTTTATTCGATTCAGAATTTTCTTTATCGTGAGATTCTAAAATATTTTGATTATAATTTTCGAAATTTATTGAATTTAAAGCGTTGATTTTATTAAGGCAAGATACATTAGAAAAATAAAATAAATATGAAATAAAAACAGAAAATATTTTTTTAGCTATTTTTGTCATAGTATCACCAGACTTTTTGACAAATTATATAATATATTACATAATTTATTATAATTCAAGAAAAAATATAATTCAAATTTGTAATATTCTTAATTTTTTCAAGATTTTTATATTCATGTTTACATTCATATTTTCCAACAGGTACTATAAATCGTTTAAATCCCAAACGCTCAGCTTCTGATATTTTTTCGTCGTTTTTATTCGAATTTCTAATCTCGCCCGAAAGCCCGATTTCTCCAAACGTAGCAACCAATGAATCAATTGGAACATCTTTAAGCGACGAAATAAGCGCAAGTGCCACCGGCAAATCAGCCGCAGGGTCATTAATTTTCACACCACCGACGACGTTTACATAAACATCAAAATTGGCAAAATAAAATCCGGCTCTTTTTTCTAAAATTGCCAGTAACATGCATAATCTGTTATAATCATAGCCGTTTGAAACTCTGCGAGGCATGCCAAAACTAGTAGGAGCTACCAAAGCTTGAATTTCAGTCAAAAAAACTCTACTGCCTTCTGATATACACGCCGTACAAATTCCAGGAACACCAGGAGCTCTATTTTCAAGCATAAGAACCGAAGGGTTTTTAACTTCTTGAAGTCCGTTTGATTTCATCTCGAAAACACCGATTTCAGAAGTCGAACCGAATCTATTTTTTAGGCATCTTATAATTCGATAAGAACTTTTATTCTCATTATCAAAATACAAAACAACGTCGACTATATGTTCAAGGACTTTTGGACCGGCAATAGCGCCTTCTTTGTTCACATGACTAACTGCCAAGACAGTAACATCAAGACTTTTAGCCAAATTTAAAAGCATCGAAGCACAATCTTTTACTTGCGTGATACTTCCAGCGGATGCACTGAGTTCAGTATTTATGATAGTCTGTATCGAATCTATTATTACAAGATTGGGCTTAATTTTTTCAATATGAGATAAAATATTATTAATATCGGTTTCAGAGACCATCATAAGACTAGAATTATCAATTTTTAATCTTTCGCAGCGCATTTTTAATTGGCTTGCTGATTCCTCTCCGGAAACATAGAGAATATTTTCATAATTTTGAGCAATTTGTAAAAGAATAGTAGATTTACCAACTCCGGGAGAGCCGCTCAAAAGAATAAAAGCGCCTTTTACGATACCGCCGCCAAGAACTCTATCAAGCTCAGAAATCCCTGTTTTAATTCGAATTTCATCTTTGAATTTAATTTCGGAAATTTTAACAGGATTTGAAATTTTTGAATTTTTAACTAAAATCTCTTTTTCAGAAAACTCAATCATAGAATTCCCTGCGCCACAGGAGGGGCAAATCCCACTCCATTTGGCAGATTCAAACCCGCATTCATTACAAAGAAAAATTATTTTATTTTTTTTCATTTCCAACTAATTTATCAAAATACTCTTCAGTTATTTTAAAATTTAATTCTTTATTTTCTAAACCGTAATCATCATCTGGTATATGTACCTTCTTATCAGGGCTACTTAAAACAATGGAAAATGATCTGCTATCTCCTACCATATCATGAACATCTCTACGTGCAAATTGACCATCTAAATTTTTAACCGCATACCAACAGTAATATGAACCATCAGAATTCTTTCGCACTTCAAAAACACCCTTATTAGCAAAAATTACTCTTTTAATACCGTTAATACTGTTATAACCAGGATAATCCGATTTTGCACAATTTCTTAATGATTTTATTAAATTTTTATAATCAAAACTAATTTCTTTATGTTCATAAATGGGATTGCTATTTTTAAATTTAACATTCACAAAACCAAGATTTTGTTCTATGGCATCTCTGTGCATTTTAAATTCATACTCAATTGTATTTTTCAAACTTTCAATCTTTTCACGCAAATTTTCATCAAAAATTTCCCATTTAGCTTCTTGATCTTCGTAATCTAAAATACACCTACAGATCACCTCATCCGTAACCTTGACAGACGACTCACCAGGAATTTTGTCTTGTTTTTCATTTTTGCCAGCGATTTTTTGTACTAACAAAGTGCCAAGCACCCCAGCAGCAATTCCACCAATTGTAAATCCAGCATTTTTTAAAATCGAAAGCTTAGAATTATCTTTCGCGATACAATTATTTAAACTCATACTAAATAACAACAAACTTGCAATTAGTTTTTTATTAATCATATATATGTCCTCCAAAATTAAAATTAATCATGTGTTTTTGATTATATCATAAAGAAAATAAAAATTGCAAGTATTTTTACGGGACATTGCAAAAAAAGATATATATTGCCTCCTGCGCTGACCAGAGAAAATTTTTTGAAAATTTCTTGACAAATAAAAATATTATGATATAATTGAACAGAATGCTGTTATTATCATTGTTTTCGGCATTAAGTAAATTAATTTTTGGAGGTAAACTTATGAAACAATTTAAAAGAAGACAAAAAATGGTAGCAACTTTAGTTGCTGCAACAACGTTATTAGGTGCTAAAACCGCCCCTCCTACTTTCGCAATGAGTTCAGGGCTCAATAAGGTGGTTATCAAAGAAAAAAGCGGAATGCCAAATTGGGGCAAGTGGCTTATAGGCGGTGGCGCTTTGGCTGCCATTGCAGCTGCGGGGGTACTTTGGTGGAAATTAAAGGCTAAAGATAATGATCTGAAAGATCCTGGCAAGTTAGAAAATCCCCAAGATGATGTTATTGAAAAAATAATTAATGAAAATATTGTTGATGAAAATAAAATCCAAAAATCAATAAATATAAATAAAGAAATACCGGATATTAGCACACAAAATATTAACATACCAAATGATGAGAAAAAAGAAAAAAAGAAAATTAATTTCGATGATGCAATCAAAGATTATCTAGAATTAGCTGAGTATATTGCAATTTTTAAAAATGTGAATGAAGTAAAAAAAAGTTTTTTATGTTTTGTAAATGGTGGTGGTAAATATGTTGGTAAATTCGATATAGATAACGAAATTATTAAAAATTCTTTTGGCCTTTTACAGAAATTGTGGGATAACGAAAGTGTAATAGAAAATTTGAACATTTCTCAAAATCCGGAACATAAATTTTGGGTTGTTAAAAGCGATATTAACAAGTCTGGTTATACCTTTAAAATTGGTAAGTCAGGAGACTCGCTTTGTTTATTTAATGGGTCAATTGGTATAATATTAGATGTTAGTAAAGACAAGCACTTGGTACAAGAAAGGGACAAAAGGATTAATTTATTAGGTGCAGAAGATGGTGAAAAATTTTTTAATAGAATTAACGACATTGTTAAAGATTATAAAACCAAACTATTTTCGACAAACAATTTATTAAAATTTAAGTTGTATGGTCTTACTGGAAGCGAAGAGCATGGTCCTGAAGACATAGGGAAAACAGTAAATGGTACAGTTATTTCACAAAATGGTTTTTCAGAAGGCCGTAATGAGGTTATTAGAAATACTATTTACAAGTTAATTGACTATAAAATTACGGCAATAGAGTTTAAAAGAACGAATGATGGCAAAGGCATAGAATGGACGACAAATGGCAATAAATTTAAAGTTTCTATAGATGGTAATATTTTAACTTTAGAGGCTGATGGAGGAAAAAAGTGGCTGAAGTATAAAATTTAATAAAAAGTATCGAATGTTTTCTCCGGCTATGCCGGAGGCTGATTTTTGCAAAAGTAATCAGTTTTTAGTAAAATAAACCCGATTTTTAATCTAGGGGATTTAGTCTTGGATGTAATAAATAGTTTAAGGAAAATTCTGAAAACAAGATTTAAAAGAGAACATTTTCTAGCATATATAAAAGTCTTTGGCTGCCAGCAGAACGAAGCTGATGCTGAAAAAATCTGCGGATTTTTAAAACTTTTGGGATTTAATTTCACAGACAATATTTTAGTTGCTGATTTAATTTTATTTGAAACTTGTGCTGTTAGACATACGGCTGAAGAAAAAATTCTTGCGCATATCGGGAATCTTAAAAATATCAAAAAATCGAATAATAATATTTTTATTGCTATTTGTGGCTGTATGGTTGAGCAGGAAAATATTAAAAATTATATTAACGAAAAGTTCCCGTTTGTTGATTTTATTTGTGGCGCGAAGTCTATAGAAAATTTTCCAGAATTATTTTATAAAAAATTAACGGGCGAAAAATTAAATAATTTTTGTAATGTTCCCGTTTTGCAAAAAAATAAGTTTAACGCTTGGGTTCCGATAATTTCGGGTTGCAATAATTTTTGTTCTTATTGTATTGTTCCGTATGTAAGAGGCCCTGAAAAAAGCAAAGATTATAATCAAATTTTAGATTATTGCAAAAAAATTATAAAAAACGGCAGTAAAATTATTACTTTACTTGGGCAAAATGTTAATTCATATTTTTATAATAATTTTAATTTTTCTGATTTATTAAAAGAAATCGACAAAATAGACGGCGAGTTTACAATTCGATTTATGACTTCGCACCCGAAAGACTTTAATAAAAATTTAGTTGATACTCTTGCAAATTTAAAGCATTTTAGTGGTCACTTGCATTTACCGGTTCAATCCGGAAACAATCGAATTTTGAAGTTCATGAACAGAAAATACACGCGCGAAGAATATATCGAAAAAATAAATTATGCCCGAGAAAAAATCAAGAATTTAGTTATCACAAGTGATATAATAGTAGGGTTCCCGGGAGAAACTAATCTTGAATTTGAAGATACAGTTTCTTTAATTCAAAAAATAAAATTTGCTTCGATCTTTAATTTTATATATTCACCAAGAGTTGGTACTGCAGCTTTTAACATGCAAGATAATATCTCACATGACGAAAAAGTAAGAAGAATTTCGAAAATTATAAAGATTCAGGAGGAGATTTCTCAGGAGTTTTTGTCAGGTTTTGTCGGAACAAATTTGAAAGTTATAATAGAAGAAGATCATGTAAATAAGTCGATTGCAAGAAGCAAATCAAATATAATCGTAGAACTTAAGGGTAGTTTTAATGTTGGAGATATAGTTAACACTAAAATAATTTCGAGTAAACGGAGTTATTTAATTGGTAAAAAAGTTTAAATTTGGAAGGTGATAAATATGGGAAACGAGATAATTGAAATGGCAAAAGAATTAGGTGCTAAAATTCAAAAATCCAAAGAATTTTTAGATTTTAAATCTTTTAAAGAAAAAATGGATTCTGACGAGAATTTATCTAATATGCGAAAAGAATTTAATAATATAAAAGAAAATTTGAATAAAGAAATTTCACAAGAGAATTCTGATAAAGATAAAATAAAAGATTTGAGTAATAAACTAAGAGATATGTACGAAAAAATTAATGATACTAAAATCGTATGCGATTATGAACAAGCAAAAAAAAACTTAGATTTATTAGTTAATAATATAAATAATATAATAAACGAAAGCGCACACGGAACTTTTAGTGAATCGCTTTTGAGTTCATGCAATGGTTCTTGTAGTACGTGCGACGGCTGTTGTTAGTTAAAATTTTTTTATTTTAAAAAATAAATATTTTATATTAAAATAATTTATATTTTCGTCACCGGTCGGAAAGATTAAAAAAAAAAGGAGTTACTATGAGCGAATTATCACCTATGATGCAACAATATTTTGAAGTAAAAAACAAGCATAAAGACGAAATAGTTTTTTTCAGGCTTGGAGATTTTTATGAGATGTTTTTTGACGACGCAGTTTTAGTGGCAAAAGAACTTGATTTGACTTTGACTGGCAGAAGCTGCGGTTCTAATGAACGTGCTCCAATGTGTGGCGTGCCGTATCATAATTGCGAAAGTTATATTGCAAGATTAATTGCCAAAGGTTACAAAGTCGTGATGTGCGATCAACAAGAAGAAGCCAACGGCAGGACTCTTGTGAGGCGCGAAGTTTCAAAAGTAATAACTCCTGGTACTGTTTTGGACGAAAATATGCTCGACGAATCTAAAAATAATTTTTTGTGTTCTGTTTTTTTTCTAAAAATGTCAGCCGGAGTTTCGTTTTGTGATATTTCGACCGGAGAACTTAAAATCACTAATTTTTCGGGCGAAGATTTTTTAAATAAGCTCAAAAACGAGATAAAAATATTTTCGCCAAGAGAAATTTTAATTAGTGGCGATGTTCCGGATAATTTTAAAAAATTTATACACAAATTTTGTAGCTGTAATTTTAGAGATGCTCAATCAGACTTCGAAACTAATAAAAATGATATAATAATTTTTTTGAAAAATAAATTAAATTTAAATTATCAAGAATGCGAAAATTGCTTTACTAATCAAAACTCATTTATTGTTTCACGTTGTTTGAGCATGCTTTTTACATATTTATCTGAAACTCAAAAGAAAAAATTTGATTTCATAAAAGATGTTAAAATTTACGAAGGCTCTGAATTCATGCGCCTTGAATGCGGCGCGGCTACAAATTTAGAGCTTTTCGAAACTATAAGAACAAAACAAAAAAAAGGCTCGCTAATTTGGGTCTTAGGTAAAACCAGAACTGCTATGGGTAAAAGACTTTTAAGAACTTATCTTGAAAAGCCGCTAAAAGACGTAAATAAAATAAATAAAAGGCTCGACGGCGTTGAAGAACTTATAAATAATATTTTAATAACAGATGAGTTGCGTGAAATTTTAGGCAGAATTGGTGATATTCAAAGATTACTCAGTAAAATTTCATTTGGCTCGGCAAATTGCAGGGATTTAAAATCTTTAGGAGCAGCTGTTAGTACGTTCGAAAGCGTTAAGAATTTAGTTAAAAACATGAAATCAGATATTTTGCAAGATATTTTTGAAAACATAGACGAATTAAGAGATATATTTGCACTTATCGAGTCTTCGATAGTCGACGAGCCACCGATTTTGACTCGCGACGGCGGATTTATCAAAAAAGGCTTTAACAAAGAACTTGATTTGATTCTGGAAGACATGGACGGAGGCGAAAATCTTGCAGATAAAATCGAAAAAAAAGAGCGCGAAAAAACAGGAATTCCAAAGCTCAAAGTCGGATTTAATAAAGTTTTCGGATATTACATAGAAGTTAGTGCTTCTTATAAAAATATGGTACCAAAAGATTACATACGGCGCCAGACTCTTGCAGGGCGCGAGCGTTTTATTACTGAAGAATTAAAAACTATTGAAGCTAGAATTTTTAGTGCAAAAGACAGAAGAATCAAGCTTGAAAACAAGATTTTAAGCGAAATTAAACAAGAAATTTCAAAGCAAAGCGAAAGAATTTCAAGAACAGCTTCGGCGATTGCAAAACTTGATGTATTGCGTTCGTTTGCCGAAGTTTCTATCGAGAATTCTTACACAAAACCTGTTATTGAAAAATCTGATATTTTAGAACTTAAAGATTCAAGGCATCCGGTTATCGAAAAAATTTTAGAAAATACGAATTCTTTTGTTCCAAACGACGTTTATTTTGACGAAAATAACAAGAGCATAGTAATAACCGGCCCGAATATGGCAGGAAAATCGACATATATGCGCCAGATTGCTTTGAATATTATTATGGCTCAAATCGGCTGTTTTGTTGCGGCAAGTCAGGCCAAAATTGGGATTATCGACAGCATTTTTACACGAATCGGCGCTTCAGACGACGTTGCTTCGGGGCAGTCGACTTTTATGGTTGAAATGAACGAAGTCGCACAAATTGCTAATAATGCCGGCAGCAGAAGCTTGGTGCTTTTAGACGAAATCGGGCGTGGGACTTCTACTTTTGATGGGCTAAGTATTGCAATGGCAGTTCTTGAATTCATGACGCAAAAAATTAAAGCAAAAACACTTTTTTCTACACATTATCATGAGATTTCAAAAGCGCCGATAAGTGGCGTTCGAAATTTTCGTGTGGACGTCAAAAAAAACGGCGATGAAATAATTTTTTTAAGAAAAATAGTCAGCGGCGCTTCGGACGACAGTTTCGGAATTGAAGTTGCAAAACTCGCAGGAGTGCCGAATTCGATAATTAATAGAGCTAAAGAAATTCTTAATAAACTTGAAAATAAAGATATTAAAATAGAAAAATCAAATCAGGAATCTCCAAAAAACAATAAATTTTTTGACGAAATATTTTTAAAACTCAAAAATATAGATACTAATTCTTTAACTCCGATTGAAGCTATGAATATTTTGTTTGAAATTTCGAAAGTAATAAAATAAATAATAAATTTTTTCCAACTGAAAAATTAAGCCAAAACAACTCCCTCCGGCGCCGCCGGAGAGAATATCTTTTCCCAATTGCAATACTATATTGCAATAAACTTACTGCAAAAATTTAATTTTTAACTTCAAACGGTGATTTTAAATTTTCAAAAGTTTGCTCCCAATTTTGACCTAAATCCATAAAACCGATAGCAACTTTATTATCTGGCAACCAAACAATACTATAATCGTGCTTCTCACCAGTGTGTAAAAAAACATAATTTTCACTTTCATATTCTCCAATTGATATATTGGGAATCTTCTTTTCATGAAAAAACTTCCAAAGTGGAGAAACCACTCCCCATGCTTTGTCTTCATACTTAATGTTCGCAAGTCTGCCAAATAGTTCAAACATAGCATTCTTTAATGAATCTTCATCACAATGTAATTTGTTTTCTTTTTTAGCTAATGCAATGGCATTACAAATTAAATTTTTATTATGTTCCTCAATTTCTTTTTCGGTAAATTCCTCTTTACCATTTTGCCCATTTATTTCTTGCTTATTTTTTTCAACCTGAATCATATTTTGTACGTTACCTTTATTATTATTATCTTTTTTTGGATTATCACTTTCTTTTTTATTACGAGTTAACCCCCAGATAGTAAAACCAGCCGCAGAAGCAACCACAAGAAATGCAGCAGCTCCTATTCCCAATTTTTGGTTCTTGCTAAGCCCCTGTTTAACGGACTGATTACTCCGAGAACTCGCCCCCCCTACTGCCTCAAGGGCTTGCGGGTTTTGAGTTTTAACTTTATTTAACTCCATAGCCGAAGTTTTGCCACCCGAAAAACAAAGTAAAAACAAGAGTAATGCGATTTTGTTCCTACCGAATTTTCTCATAAAAACTCACCTCATATTGAAATTTTGAATAACGTTCTTGAACAAACGCTA
>CAMNDS010000018.1 GCA_946535695.1 uncultured Clostridia bacterium
CAAATTAAAAGTTAATTATGTTGCTAAGAATTATGGTGGCAATAAGTTAATAACAGAATTTACATTGGAAAAGCCGAAAAATGAAGAGCTTAAAAAATAATTTTTAAATTTTGAGATTCAGGAGTTTTTTGTGTATAACTTTAAAGATATAGAACAAAAATGGCAGGAAAAATGGGAAAATTGCGATGATTTTCATGCAGTGAATTTTTCTGATAAGCCAAAATATTATTTGCTTGTCGAATTTCCGTATCCTTCGGCGCAGGGCTTGCACGTAGGACATCTGCGTAGTTGGGTGGCGCTTGATGTAGTCGCTCGCAAAAGGCGCAAAGAAGGCTATAATGTTTTATATCCTATGGGCTGGGACGCTTTTGGGCTTCCGACTGAGAATTATGCCATAAAAAATAATATTCATCCGAGAATTGCTACTGAAAAAAATATTGCTAATTTTAAAAAGCAGTTAAAAAGTGTAGGAATTTCGTTTGATTGGAAGCGCGAGATTGATACTACTTCGAAAGATTATTACAAATGGACTCAGTGGATTTTTTCAAAATTATTCAAGAAAGGCTTGGCGGCGAAAGAAGAAAGTACTGTAAATTGGTGCAGCTCCTGCAAATGCGTTCTTGCCAACGAAGAAGTCGTGGGCGGGAATTGCGAGCGCTGCGGCGGTGAAGTTACTCAAAAAACAAAAAAACAATGGATTCTAAAAATTACTAAATATGCTCAAAGATTAATTGACGATTTGGATTTGGTAGATTATCCAGAAAGAGTTAAAACTCAGCAAAAAAACTGGATAGGTCGCTCTGAAGGCGCGAAAATTTTATTCAGCACAAGCGTTGGCGAGAATCTTGAGATTTTTACAACTCTTCCAGAAACCATTTTCGGCGTTTCGCACATAATTCTTGCACCGGAGCATAAATTTATAGATAAACACAAAAATAAAATTGAAAATATCGACGAAATTTTGGCGTATCGAGAAAAAGTTTCAAAAATGAAAAAAATCGATAGAACCGACGCCAATAAAGAGAAGTCAGGAGTGAAAGTTGTCGGAATCACAGCGAAAAATTTGGTGAATAACAAAGAAATTCCGATTTTTGTTTCGGATTATGTTTTAGCGGATTATGGGACCGGAGTTGTAATGGCAGTGCCGGCTCATGATAGTCGCGATTTTGATTTTGTGCAAAAATATCATATTGATTATATTCCCGTTATGCGAGATAATAAAAATACTGGGAAGTCTGAGATGATAAATTCGGATTTTCTGAATGGTTTGGATAACATATCTGCCAGAAAAAAAATTATCGAGTATATCACCGATAAAAAAATTGGCAAAAGTTACATAAGCTTTAAACTCAGAGATTGGATTTTTGCGCGTCAAAGATATTGGGGTGAGCCTATTCCGATAATAAATTGCGAAAAGTGCGGCGCGGTTCTGGAAAAAAATTTGCCTTTGGTTTTGCCTGATATAGAAAATTTCAAAACTTCTGAAAATGGCGAATCGCCTTTATGTGCGCTTGATTGGATTAAGACTAAATGCCCAAAGTGTGGGGGAGACGCTCTGCGAGAGACTGATACGATGCCTCAGTGGGCGGGGTCTTCTTGGTATTTTTTAAGATATCTTGACCCTGAAAACAATAATTGTTTGGCTTCAAAAGAGGCGATTGATTATTGGATGCCTGTTGATTGGTACAATGGTGGCATGGAACATACGACACTGCACTTGCTTTACAGCAGATTTTGGCATAAATTTTTATATGATATCGGTGTCGTGAATACTCCGGAGCCCTATAAAAAGCGTACGAGTCATGGTATGATTTTGGGCGGGAATAACGAAAAAATGAGTAAATCGCGTGGAAATGTCGTTAATCCCACAGACGTTGTTAATGAGTACGGTGCCGATGTTATTAGGCTCTATGAGATGTTCATGGGAGATTTTGAAAAAAGTGCGCCGTGGAGCACTGAGAGCATCAAGGGCTGCAAGAGATTTTTGGATAAATATTGGGATTTATTAAATATTATTTCTGACGAAGATTTTGTAAGACCTGGTTTTGTTTCAGATTTTAATAAAGCTATTAAAAAAGTGAGTCTTGATATCGAAAATCTTAAATTTAATACGGCTATTGCGACTTTGATGGATTTAATCGGCAAAATTAAAGAGACTAAAAAAATTACGAGAAAAGAATTAGAAATTTTTAGTTTATTATTAAATCCGTTTGCTCCGCATGTAACTTCGGAAGTCTGGGAGAGATTAAAATTTTCTGGTAATATAAATTTTGTAAAATGGCCTGAATATGACGATTCTTTGATTTCTCAAGAAAGTTACGAAATAGTCGTACAGGTTAACGGAAAAATACGTGATAAATTTATTATTAATAGTAGTGTTAATGATAGTGAGTTAGTTAAACTTGCGAAAATGCAAGAAAAAATTCAAAATATTATAAAAAATAAAAGAATTTTAAAAGAGTTTTGTGTTTCTAATAAATTAGTTAATTTGGTTGTGGGTTAAAGTGGTTTTATTAGAATTAATGTCTAATTTAAGAGAAGAATTAAAAAAATCTGTCGAGGCTTGCCAAAATTTTTGTAGCGTTCGATTTGAGATTACTGATATTAACTTAGAATTTCCTGAGCTTAAAATTCATGGTGAAATTTCAACAAATGTTGCTTTGGTGTTCTCAAAGAAATTTGTGTTATCACCTATTAAACTTGCTGGTCTTATATTAAAAAATTTTGATAGGCCAAAATATATTAAGACTGTCAAGTGTGAATTACCAGGATTTATAAATTTTTTTTTGGATCAAAGTTTTTTTAATAGAGTTCTGCTTGAAATAGACGAAACCCTTGAAGAATATAAGAGAAAAAATAAACAAAATAAAAAGATTATTGTGGAATTTGTTTCTGCCAATCCAACAGGTCCAATGCATATAGGTAATGCAAGGCTTGGAGCTCTTGGGGATTCTTTGTCGGAAATGTTAAAATTCGCTGGATTTGATGTTTTTAGGGAATTTTACGTAAATGACGCTGGATATCAGATAAAGAAGTTTGCTGAATCTCTTGCCGCAAGATATTTGCAAATTTTTGACCCTTTGTTTAAATTTCCTGACAATGGTTATCAAGGTAGTGATATACAAGAACTTGCTAATGAATTTGCGAAGATTAATGGTAACAATTACTTAGGCTGTGATCAAAAAATTCTTCAAAAGGTTATTCTTGATTATGCGCTACCCAAAAATATAAGTAATATGAAACTAAATTTGATGAGATATAAAATTAAATATGATAATTGGTTTCATGAAAGTTCACTTTACAATTCTGGCGAAATTTATTCTGTTTTGGATAGATTACAAAAAGGTGAGGCGACCTATGTTCAAGATGACGCCGTTTGGTTCAGGGCAACTGAATTTGGTGCTCCAAAAGACGAAGTTTTAGTTCGAAGCAATGGTATTCCTACTTATTTTGCCGCTGATATTGCATATCATGTTAATAAATTTTTAATCAGGAAATTTGATATTTGTGTAAATTTTCTTGGTGCAGACCATCAGGGACATGTCCCAAGAATGAAAGCAGCAATGAAGTTTTTTGGTATAGACGAATCGAGAATCAAATTTATAATTGTTCAGCTTGTGCGCATTGTTAAAGATGGAAAAATTGTCAAAATGAGCAAAAGGCTTGGTCAAGCTGAAACCCTTGGGGATTTTATAGATCAAATAAGTGTTGATTGTGCGCGTTTTATATTCAATATGCAAGATGCGAATTCTGCAATGGATTTTGATATAGAGAATGTTATAAAGAATGATAGTAGTAATCCTTCGTATTATGTCAAATATGCATATGTTAGGATTCAAAGTATATTAAACAAATTCGATGAGATCCCTAATAAAAGGTTTTTAAAACTTGAGCTTTTAGACTCTGAGATTGAAAATAAATTAATTTTTGAACTTTCAAAATTTTCTTACATAATAAATGAAGTAGTTACTTTAATGGATTCGACTATACTTGCCCGGTATGCAGTTAATTTAGCGTCTATTTTCCACAAATTTTATAATGCTGTCAAAGTAAAAAATGAAAGTTTGAAGTTATCTAATGCAAGGCATTTTTTATGTTTGCAGACTTCAAAAATTATTAATGTTATTTTAAAAATATTAAAAATTGATATTCCAAGAACGATGTAGTTTTTATTTTAATGCAATTTTTGGTAGTGCAAATCAGATGAAAAGAGAAATAAGGTATTGCGAAAAATGAATGAAGGTAATAAATTAATAGAAGGTTATCTCTGTGTATGACATAGCAATACAAGAAATTATATTACCCCCGCGTCATCGTCGGAGTGAGTGACTCGAAGACTTGACGGGAGCTACTAAAACAAAAAATCATTTAATTTTTTGCAATTTTACCGTCCTGTACGTTATATCCCTTACTTTTTAGCAAATCGCGGATTTTGTCAGCTTCTTTCCAATTTTTATTTTTTCGATAAAACTCACGTTTTTCTAAAAGCACCTTAATTTCTTCTGTAACATCTTGACTTTCAAACCCAAATTTAATCCCTAAAATCTGAGTTAAATCATCAAATAATTTTAAAGTTCTTTCTATTGATTCGAGCGAAAAATTGTTTTCTTTTGCAATTTTATTGTTTACTTCTTTTACCATATCAAAAATGACCGAAAGCGCCCCAGAAGTATTTAAATCGTCGTCCATATACTTGATAAAATCATTTTTTACTTTTTCAATATCTTCGCATATTTTATTTTCGCCATGATTAGCTTTATTTTTCAAATTAATAATATTTTTTTTAAAATTTGCAAGTCTTTCCAAAGAATTTTGGCACTGTTTTATAACTTCATCACTAAAATTCAGCGGGCTTTTATAATGCGACGAAACCATGAGATATCTAATTGGTTGATAACCGTATTTTTCGGCAATTTCTCGAACAGTGAAAAAATTATTGAGTGATTTTGACATTTTTTTATTATCTACATTTATAAAGCCGTTATGCAGCCAAAATCTTGCCAAAATTTTGCTGTTCGCGCATTCGCTTTGGGCAATTTCATTCTCGTGATGCGGAAAAATTAAATCCTGACCGCCGCAGTGGATATCAATTGTTTCGCCTAAATGTTTTTTTATCATAGCCGAGCACTCGATATGCCAGCCCGGACGCCCCTTCCCCCATGGGCTTTGCCAATAAGGCTCATTAGGTTTTGAAGTCTTCCACAAAGCAAAATCCAAAGGGCTTCGCTTTTTTTCATCAACTTCAATTCTGGCTCCGGATTCGAGCTCTTTTAGTGGCTGCCCCGAAAGTTTACCATAACTCTTAAATTTTAAAACATCAAAATAAACATCACCGCCCAAAACATACGCAAAGCCTTTTTGCACAAGAGTTTCGACCATAGATATTATTTCATCAACAGTTTCTGTAGCCTTCGGATACAGCGTTGACGGCATTATGTTTAATCCTAAAGCATCTTTTTCATATTCTTTTATATATTTTTCCGAAATTTCTGTGCAATTTTTATGTTCTTGATTAGCTCTTTTAATAATTTTATCGTCTATATCGGTAAAATTTTGTACAAATACAACATCATATCCTTTAGAAATTAAAAATCTTCGCAAAACGTCAAAAACACAAGCCGGCCTAGCATTACCAATGTGTATAAAATTATAAACCGTCGGACCGCAAGCATAAATTTTAACTTTATTGCCATCTACAACAAATTTTTCTTTTTTTTTAGTTAAAGTATTATATAAAATCACAATTCACCTTTAAGAATTTTCAAAAATTTATTTCTATGTTCATAAAAACAAAAAAACAGCGAAATAAAAGAAATAAAAATCGAAGACCACATTAAAAATATTCCTAAATTATAAAAGATATTATTATAAAAATCAATTTTGTAAAACGCTAAAATTAAGAATAATATTGAGAAAAATTGGGAAATTGTTTTTAATTTCCCGTAAATATTTGCCGGATATATTAAATCATATTTTGCAAGCAACATCCTCGCCGAAGACATTAAAAATTCGCGAATCAATAAAATTATTACCGCCCAAGCGCTTACAAAACCAATCTTAACCAAACAAATAAAAATTGAAAAAACCAAAATTTTATCTGCAATGGGGTCAAAAATCTTCCCAAAATCAGTTATTTTATTATTTTTTCGCGCTAAAAAACCATCCAACCAATCACTACCGAATGCTATTAAAAATATTCCAACTACCACCCCAACATGATAATTTCTTTCTTCAAGTAAAATATGGCACAAAAGCAATGATAATATTATTCTCGCAAGTGTTATTAAGTTAGCAAAATTCATTAAAATATTCCCAACATGTGTAATTAAATATTCATATTTACCACAAAAAACTAAATACTTGTCAGCATATCGTAAAAATAGTATTTTTATTCAAGCTTTTTCAATTGCCAAATGCTTAAGATTGTTAGTATTGAAATAAGTATATTAGCTTCACTTTAGAAAAGCAATAGACTCTCTTTCGACTCATTGCTAAAAAATATAGATATTTTCTACATTGTCACCGGAGAGAGTGTTTGTTACCAGTTTCGAAAGAAGTCTATTATCTATCTACTTTTAGCAATGCCCTAATGAAAAAAGCTAGTTGATTTTTTATTTTTGCTGTGGTACAATAAACTTGTGGAATTTTTGTAATATGAAAAATGAAAAGTCAAGCGTGTTGATGAGAAAAAAATCTTTGGATTTTTAATTTAATTGGAGGAGTATTACCATGAATAACAAAAAAAATAAGTTTGCTGTTTTAGCAGCTCTTTTGTCGGTTCTTAGTGTAAAAACTTCGGGGCTAAATGTGAATGAGATCGCTGAAAAGACTACTAGGGAAGACGCTTCTTTAGTCACAAATTTGTCATCGATTAAAACTTCTGGCGTTCAGCAAAAAAGTTTAAGCAATCCTTTAAAATACGCACTTTTATCACTTGGCGTTGCTGGAGCAGCAGGCTTAGGTGCACTTGGTTATCATGTTGCAAGCTCTTTATTCGGTGAGGTTGCTCAGGGTAAGAATTTGTTTATTAAATATTACAAATTTTATAAGGCCAATAAATTTACTTTTAGTCTATACGACATGAGTGTATCATTTAGTAATTCGGATCTGTTATTTACTAGTTCTATAAGGACTGTCTATCAAGAAATTATGAAATCAGAATTAAAAGGGGAAAAATTAGATAGAGCGATTATGAGTTGTAAAAGATGTTTTGATAATTTTTACCAACATTACCAATCAAATTTAGTAACCGACCTCTTTAATATTGCTTATAAATACGGTGAGGACAGATATGCTAGTAAATTGTCTTTCACGATATCGGTAAAACCTATTGGTGGGGAATTATCTGTGCGCTTATTGAATAAGGAAATTTCACATGACACTTCAAATGGCCTAGTAGTTAATCGAGATGTAACTGCTGAATTTAATATTGAAAACCCAAAAAGTGATGAAGAAAAACGTAAAAAAGGATTTTATGATGCACTTGTTAAATATGTTAACAACGATGATGTTATGAAGCAAATTTTACTTGATGCATGAGTGTGTTTAAGGCATTCTCTCCGGCACCGCCGGAGAGTATTTCGGTCTGTTACCTTTTGCAAGATAAATACTATAAACTTGAAAAAATTATTTTCTTTCTGGAACAGCAATATTTTTTAAATATTCAAATTTTAATTTAAAATTTACTCCGTTTTTTGTTTCTGATATTTGTTCTGTGCACTTTGTTATATCTAAATTTTTTTCTTTTAAAATATCATAAGCTTTAGTTTTTGTTTCTTCGATTAATTCTTGTTTTGTTTTTATAATTTTAATTTTTTTTGTTTCAAAAAATTCTTCTGTAATAATTCCGGTTGGAATTTTTATGCCAAAAAAATTTACATTATTTTCTCTTGTCTCTTTTTCCCAGTTTTCATCAGATTTTTGCCAGAAATTTATATTAAAATTTTTACCCCAAAAATTAAATTTAAATATTTTTTTTGAAATTCCGGTTCTTAAAGTTATAATTTTTTCAAATTTTTCGGAAAAAAATATTTCGTCTTGGACTTTTGCCCAAACGTTTGCTTTGGCGCAAGTTTCGTTCATATTTCCGTCTTTACCTTCAATGAATTTACTGACTAAAATTTGATTTTTTAAAACAGTATCACCGGCACTAACCACTGGTGTGCCTGAAAAAGTTTCCATGCGAAAAATCTGGGCATCGCAAGCAGCAATTATATTTTGCGGCTCAGAATTATTTTCAACCTCAGGCTTATCAATCTGCTCCTTAATAGAAATATTCGCAACGCAGCCTTCAAGGTTTACTGATATCCAAGCGATTCCTGGAATTTTATTCATAATATTCTGCCCTGCAATTTGAGCATCGATACTTTTTTTAAACTGTCCTTTGAATATTCCGTTTAACTTTGAAGCTTCAAGTATTTTATTTTTATCTAAATTTTTTATACCCGTGATATTTATTTTCCATATAAATAACGATAAAATTTTAATTATTAAAAAAAATAAAATTATTCCAAGGATAACACCTTTGCGATTTTTATTTTTTAAATAAAAAAATGGCAGCCCTATTTTTTGAATTACATGTAATTTTATGTTATTTTGCCTTGTTAAAAAAAATAAATGATTATATTCGCTTGAATTTACTTTGGCATACAAAATTTCATTTATTTTATTTATTTCCCAGATTTTTATTTTAGATTTTGAAATTAAATTTAAAAATAGTCTCGAGTTTTTGGCATCTGTTTTAAAAATTATGTAACCGAACAGCCATCGTATTATTTTTAATATCAATAAAAGCCTCTTCTTTATTTTAATTCTAATTTTGAGGTTTAATTGTTGCACTCCGGTGGCGCCGGAGAAAATTATGCGTTATATACTATTTTAGTACTGTCACAATTTTTTATTATATTTATATTTTATGTGTAAAATTCTATATTACTTATAAAGCCGCTGATTAAAAGCGAATCTTGAGTCAGGCATTTTATGTTTAAGTTTCGACCCGAAAAATTTACAGACATATTTTTTGCTAAAATTTTTATATTGTTATCAGAAAAATCCAAAATTTTTCTGCAGCCTTCAATTTTTACTTCTTTATTTCCAATAATTTCAAAATTTGAATTTTCACTTGCAAAACTTAGTGGCGAATTATTTAAAATATTCAAAAATTTTTTGGTTTTTTCTTTTAGCAAATAATATCACCGGCACATAAAAAATATATATCGCTCATAAATAGTGTTATGATAAAAACAAAAGAGCTTTTAAAAAAATCACTGACCCTTATTTTTATAATATTTTTTGGAATATTTCTTGTTCGTCACCCAGATTTATCATTTTTGGGAGTAAAAGAAGGCTTTGAAATATGTTTCGGTACTCTTGTGCCATCGCTTTTTCCGTTTATATTTTTTGCATCGTTTATGATAAATTCCGGAGCGGTGAATATTTTTGGTAAAATTTTTGCGTTTATTTCAAAAAAAATATTTTTTTTGCCGCCAGCAGCTCTCCCTGTTATTTTTTTAAGTATGATAGGCGGCTTTCCGGTTGGGGCCAAAGGAATTTCTGAACTTCTTGAGAAAAAAATAATAAATTCAAAACAAGCCGAAAGAATGCTAAAATTTTGCGTAAATGCAGGACCTGCTTTTATCCTGGGCGTTATCGGTAATACTCTTATAAAAAATTTAAAAATTTCAGGTATAATTCTTACTTCACAAATTATTTCGGCTTTAATAATTGCAATAATTTTGGCATTTTTAGAAAAAAATCGTGAAAATCAAAAATTTGATAGTATAATAGCACGTAAAAACAGCGCTATTTTTCGAAAGACTAAAGTCTTCAATTCAAATTTTAAACCAAAAAAAATATCATTTGCCGAGGCTTTGATAAACTCCTGCGAATCGGCATCGTCAGCAATTATAAACATGTGTTTTTTAGTTATAATTTTCAATGTTTTATACATTTTTTTGTATAGCTTGCAAATAATTTATTTTTGTGATATACTACTATCAGGTTTGGGGCTTCCACAAGAAATATCAAAATGTTTTTTTCAGATAATACTCGAAGTAACCAAATCTTGCCAGATGATTTCAAATTATGGAGTATTTCCTCAATTGCTTGCATTTGCAACATCTTGGGGAGGGTTTTGCGTTCATTTTCAGATCTTTTCGATACTAAAAAATTTAAAAATAAATTATTTGAATTTTTTTTTGTTTAGATTTTTAAATGCTTGTTTGTCTTATTTTTTTACTTTTTTGTTAATTAAAATGCAAAATGTAAATTTAGACATTAACTC